>CAIODK010000135.1 GCA_903856995.1 uncultured Burkholderiales bacterium | reverse complement strand
TCGCCCAACGCCAAGAACATGCCGGTGGATTCGATCATCACCACGATCATCACCAAAGTCATGGTCAGAATGAGCACGGGGTCGAACACAGGCATACCAAACTGAAAGGGCAGGACTACGCCGAACCATTCAGCTTTACCGACTTTGTCAAAGTTCATCAAGCCCATGCTGGTGGCCACGACGCCACCAATGATGATGCCCAAGAGCACCGAAATGTTGGCGATGAAGCCTTTGGCCAGTTTGGAGATCATCAAGATAGACACCAGTACCAACGAGGCAATCCCCACGCCTGTGAGGTCGGCGTATTTGGGGTTCGGTATCTTGGCCATCAGTGCCAAATCTTTGGGCACCGCTGACAAAGTGGAGCCGGGTGCCGAGGCCGCCGCCGCCGCGTCAGCCAGCCACTTGGCGTGCTCAGGGTTGACGATGGAAGGCGCTGTGGGGCCGAAAGGGTTTCCAAATATCCAGTTGATGCCAATGCGCATCAAGCTGATGCCGATCACAGCAATGATGGTGCCCGTCACCACCGGCGGGAAGAACCGCAACATGCGGCTGACCAGAGGCGCGATCGCCATAGAAATCACGCCAGCGCCAATGATTGCGCCAAAGATAAGCTGTGCACCCGCCTCGCCAGGGTTAGCCCCAGCCATGGCGACCATAGGCGCCACGGCCGCAAAGGTGACGCCCATCATGACGGGCAAGCGGATACCAAACCACTGTGTCGCCCCCCAAGACTGAATCAGGGTGACCAAGCCGCAGACAAACAAGTCAGCCGAGATGAGCATGGCGACTTGTTCTGGGCTGAGCTTTAAAGCGCGGCCAACGATCAGGGGCACGGCCACAGCGCCTGCGTACATGACAAGCACGTGCTGAAGGCCAAGGGCTGCGAGTTTGCCTGTGGGCAGGTGCTCGTCGACGGGATGGGTGGATTGAGTCATGGGTTCTCCTTAAGGATTTGTCGCATACAAAACTGTATACAAAATTGCCTTATTGCTTATTAAGGAGAAACCCTATTTTTTGGTTTTATTTCTGGGCTCGCTGTAGGCGGGCCATATTTAAAGCCAGAAACTCATCCCAACAAGTCTTGCAACGTACGCGCAATGACTTTGGTTGCCCTACGTAAATCTTCTAAAACTAAATGTTCATCTGCCCGCTTGGCGTTGGATTCCAACACCGTGCGCGGACCCGCGCCGTAAATCACGCCGGGGATGCCGCGTTCGGCATACAAGCGCACATCGGTGTACAGCGGTGTGCCCATCGCAGGGATGGGTTCTCCAAACACTTGCTCGCCGTGTTTTTGAATGGCGTCGACCAATGGTTTGTTCCCTGCTAGGGGTTGCATGCTGTGCGCCATCAACATGCGTTTGATGTCGACGCTGATTTGCATGTCGGCGGCGCGGCCTTGGTTGAACCCTGTCACGGCATCGGCAATGACTTGGCGAATGCTCGCCTCGACTTCGACGGGGTTTTCTTCTGGAATCATGCGGCGGTCGAGCTTGAGCATGACCTTGCCTGGAATCACGTTGGTGTTGGTGCCACCCTCAATCAGGCCGACGTTGACGTAGGGGTGGTTGATGCCTGCCACCTTCGAGGCGATGGCTTTGTACAACGTGTTCTGGTGGTACAGCGCATTGAGCACGGCCACGGCGCCTTGCAGGGCGTCCACGCCGGTTTCGGGAATGGCTGCGTGAGCCATCTTGCCGTGGACGGTGACTTCCATTTGCAAGCAACCGTTGTGCGCGGTGACCACTTGGTAGCTAAAACCAGCGGCAATCATCAAGTCGGGTTTGGTCAAGCCTTGGTCCAGCAACCAGCCGGGGCCGAGCAGTCCGCCAAACTCTTCGTCGTAGGTGAAGTGCAGTTCGAGGTTGCCATTGAGCGGGTGGTGTGCCGCATGGTTCACAGCTTCTAACGCGCGCGTGGCAAAGGTGAAGGTGGAGAAATCACACTTGCTCACAGCGCTGGCTCGGCCATAAATTTTGCCGTCCACGACGTCACCGCCGTAGGGCTTTTGAGTCCAGCCCTCGCCCGGTGGCACCACGTCGCCGTGGGCGTTGAGGGCAATGGTTTTGCCTTCGCCGTAGTGGCGACGCACGATCAGGTTGGTGATGCTCTCTAAGCCATAGGCTTTGACGTCCGCTTCAGGCACGGCGTGCTCTTCGGCGTCAAAGCCAAAGTCTTTCAGCAGCGTGGCGGTGCGCTCGGCATGGGGGGCATTGTTGCCGGGAGGCGTGTCAGTGGGGACACGGATGAGCGCTTGCAAGAACTGCACTTGCTCGTCAAAGTGCGCGTCAATCCAAGCGTCGAGTTGGGCGTAGGGCGGGTTGGCGGTCATGGTTTCTTTGTGTAGGGGGCAGGGCGCTGCTTAGGCCACGGTGTTGTGTAACAAATGCATGAAGGCGTCGATGGCGAGTTGCATGTCGTCGCTGGTGGTGCTCTCAAGGGGGTTGTGGCTGATGCCTGCATTTTGGCCGCGTACAAACAGCATCGCTTGAGGCATCACCTCATGCAGTTTCATCGCGTCGTGGCCTGCGCCACTGGGCAGGTGGAAGACCGGCACGCCAAGGGACTGGACGGCTTGTTCCCACAGCGTTTGAAGCTTTGCGTCGCTGGGTGCGGCGCTGGCGCGCATGGTTTCTTCTAGGGTGTGGTGCACACCACGGCGTTCGCAAATGGCTTTGAGTTCGGCAACCACGTCGTGCATCAAGCTGTCTCGTTGCACGTCAGTGGTGGCGCGCAGGTCGAGGCTAAATTGGCAGCGGCCGGGCACCACGTTGATGGAGCCGTTGGGCACGGTCAGCATGCCCAAGGTGCCTACTAAGTTGGGTTGTTGTGCTGCGCGCTTTTCCACATACAGCGCAAGTTCGGCCACAGCAGTGGCGGCATCGCGGCGGCGGTCCATCGGTGTGGTGCCTGCGTGGCTGGCCATGCCCACCACTTCACCCACAAAACGCACACTGCCATTGATGGACGTCACCACGCCCAGAGGAATGTCTAGCTCATTGAGCACAGGGCCTTGCTCAATGTGCACTTCGACAAAGCCCACATACTCTGCGGCGTTGCGGGTGAGCTTGGGAATGTCGTGGAGGTTCAAGCCAGCTCGCTTCATGGCTTGGCGCATCGGGACGCCTTCTGCATCGTGTTGATCTAGCCAGTCAGCATTGAAGTCACCCACCAAAGCGCCAGAGCCGAGGAAGGTGGCTTTGTAGCGCTGCCCTTCTTCTTCGGCGAAGGCCACTACTTCTAAGTTGAAGGGCAGGCGTTGGCCTGCACGGGCCAGCTCGCGCACGCAGGCCATGGGTACAAAGATGCCAAGGCGGCCGTCGTATTTGCCGCCGTTACGCACGGTGTCGTAGTGCGAGCCGGTCATCAATGTTTTGGCATTTTTGGCAGCGGATTTGTAGACGCCCACCACGTTGCCCACCGCGTCAATGCGCACGTCATCAAAGCCGCAAGCCTTCATGCCTAGCTCAATCGTGCGGGCGCATTTCAGGTGCGCGTCGGTCAGGTAGGTGACGGTAAGGGCGTCACCTACATCACTGAACTGAGTCAGCCATTCGTGCCAGTCCCACACTTCGTGGCCCAGCTCGGGCTGGTAGCCCAGCTTGTCGTTTAAGCGAATCTCAACGATGCGGTGGATATTGCGCAGACATTCGGCCAGCTCGTAGTCGGCGTGGTTGTACAGGCGGCGTTCAAAGGTGCTGATAATTTGCTGGCGCGACAACCCTGCACCGCGTGGTCCGCGCACGGCCAAGATGAAGGGGAAACCAAACTTGGCGTTGTAGCTGGCGTTGAGCTGCTGGATGTGGGCAAACTCCTCTGGCGTGCAGTCGGTCAAGCCCGCTTTGCTTTGCTCATGGGTCGATTCAGCGGTGAGGTTTTGAGCCACCATCGCTTTGCCTGCCAACTCGGGGTGGGCACGCACCAAAGCGAGTTGCGGCGCACGGCCTGCTTTGCCCAGTACCTTCACCATCGCATGCTTGAGTGACGCGGCAGAGGCAAAAGGGCGCGCATCCAGAGCTTGCTCGGCAATCCAGTCGGAGTGTTCGTACAAGCCTGTGAGCAAGGCCGCTGCCTCGGCACGGGGCAGCGTGTTGATTTGGTTCAGCGTGATGTTCGGGGTGCTCATGTGGGTGTCCTTACGTTCAGTCGCCGCTGTACGGGTGCATTTGCTTCCAGTGGCGCGCAATGTCAATGCGGCGAGCCACCCACACCCGGTCGTGTTGGGCGATGTGGTCCAAAAACTTTTGCAGCGCCACGATACGGCCGGGCTTGCCCAGCAAGCGGCAGTGCATGCCAATGCTCATCATCTTGGGCGAGTTCGCGCCCTCGGCATACAGCGCGTCAAAGCTGTCACGCAGGTAGATAAAAAAATCGTCGG
Organism: uncultured Burkholderiales bacterium; assembly: GCA_903856995.1. GTDB lineage: Bacteria > Pseudomonadota > Gammaproteobacteria > Burkholderiales > Burkholderiaceae_C > Limnohabitans. The sequence continues at coordinate 6,771 of CAIODK010000135.1, read as the reverse complement.
CTTGGCTGAAGCCTTGAGGCAGGCAAAACCGCATGTCGTTGCAGTCGAGCGTGTAGGGCACCACGAGCTGCGGCACCACATCGCCATTGGTTTTTTTGACCTTCATCCAAAAGGGCAGGTCTTCGCCGTAGTAGTCGCTGTCGTACTCAAAGCCGCCGTGGTCGGCCACCAAGCGGCGGGTATTGGGGCTGTCGCGGCCGGTGTACCAGCCCGCGCCGTGAATGCTGTTGCCGTGGGTGCTGTGGGTCAGGCGTTCGAGGATGGCGATGCCCTTGGTCATGTGCGCACGTTCGGTGGCTTCATCCATCGTTTGGTAGTTGAGCCAGCGGTAGCCATGGCAGGCAATTTCGTGGCCCAGATCGACGAAGGCAGCGGTGAGTTCGGGGTGGCGCTCCAGCGCCATGCTCACACCAAACACGGTGAGGGGCAGGCCGCGTTTTTCAAACTCGCGCAAGATGCGCCATACGCCCACGCGTGAGCCGTATTCGTAAATGCCTTCCATGCTCAGGTGACGGTCGGGAAAGCTGGGCGGGTTGAACATCTCGCTCAAGAACATCTCACTGCCGGCGTCGCCATGCAAGGTGGCGTTCTCGCCGCCTTCTTCGTAGTTCAGCACAAACTGCACCGCGATGCGGGCTTGGTTGGGCCATTGCGCGTGGGGCGCATGGCGACCGTAGCCCACCAAATCACGGGGGTAAGCGGCGGTGCTGTCGTAAATGGCGCGGGGGTTAGACATGCGGTGTCTCCGATTGTTCGCTGGACGATTTAAGCCAAAGCCATGGCAATGTCGTTGCTCGGAACTTTGCGGTCGAGGGCCAAACCTTCTTCCACGTGGCGCAGGTGTTCGTCCATGAGCTTGACCGCCAAGTCTTCATCCTTGGCGGTGATCGCTTTCAAAATTTCTGCATGCTCTTCGGCCGAGTGTTCAGCCGCATTGCTGCTTTGGTACATCAGGGTGATGAGGGCGCAGCGCGAAATCAGTTCACTCAAAATTTGCGCGAGCACATCGTTGCCCATCAACTCGGCGATGCGCACATGGAAGTCGCCCAGCAAGTCAGTGCGGCCCGGTACATCGCCACGGGTGACGGCGGCTTTTTCTTCGGCCACGTGTTCTTTGAGGGCTTTGATTTGTGCAGGCGTCACGTGGCGCACAAAGCTGCGCGTCATCTCCACCTCAATCATTCGGCGCACCGCAAACACTTGGCGAGCCTCGTCCGAGGAGGGGGTGGCCACAAACGCGCCGCGTGCCGGCTCCATGCGGATCAGTCGTTTTTGCACCATTTGAAACAAGGCTTGGCGGATCAACGTGCGTGACACGCCAAAGTGGTCGGCCAGTTTTTGCTCGGCCAGTTTGGTGCCGGGGTGCAGGCGGTGTTCCACAATCGCTTTGGTGAGCGCGTCCACAATGCTGCGGGTGGCGGTTGAGCTGTCCATGGGAATCTCCGGCGTATGCAATATAGCCAATGATAGACTGAATTCCTAAAACTGTATACACTTTCAGTAGACCAAATCGGTCGCCATCAACATTGCGGAGTACATCATGGGATTGAGCACACACGTTTTAGACACCATGCACGGTGGCCCCGCAGCCGGTATGCAAGTCTCGTTGTTCACCACCAGCGATGATGGCCAAGCCACCTTGGTCAAGTCGTTCATCCTGAACCACGATGGCCGCAACCCCGACGGCTTGCTGTACGACAACGACAGCTTGAAAAAAGGCACCTACCGCTTGGTGTTTGACGTGAAGGGCTACTTTGCCTCGAAGAAGGTTGAATTGCCTGAGCCTAATTTTCTAAACCGCGTCAGCTTGGACTTTGGCGTGGCCCACACCGATCAGCACTATCACGTGCCCTTGTTGGTGAGCCCTTGGAGTTACTCGACTTATCGCGGCTCTTGAGCGGCTTGGGGGCGTAGGGCATCAGCGCCCTGACTGGGCTGGTTTAAAAATCTCCAATAATGTTGAGGAAATCAATATTGGAGATGCGCCTTGGAAAAGTTTGACCTGTGTGTGATCGGCTCTGGCCCTTCTGGTTTTGCGGCTGCCATGCGCGCCATCGATTTTGGTAAACGTGTGGCGCTGGTTGAGCGCCACAAAGTGGGCGGGGCGGGCATATTTGATGGTGCGTTGTCGTCCAAAACTCTGTGGGAGCTGTCGGAGAGCTACAAGCTCACGCACAACACCCATCTTGGCTACACGGTGTATGAATCCGAGGTGCACTTTGGCAACGTCATGCAGCAAGCCCACCAGGCGGTGGCGCAAAAGCATGTGCAGCTCAAGCAACAAATCGCGCACTTCCAAAAAAGTGGCCAGCTCCAGTTTTTCAAGGGCCACGCCAAGTTTGCGTCTCAAAACGAAGTCGGCATCACCGACATCGAAGGCAATAGCCAAACCATTTGGGCCGACAACACCGTGATGGCCGTGGGTAGTCGCCCGCGTTATTTGCCCAACATTCCGATCGACGAAGTGACCATCCTCACCAGCGATGGCGTGTCGTCGCTGCCCGACTTCCCCAAGAGCATCGTGATCTTGGGCGCAGGTGTGATCGGTTGTGAATTCGCCACCATCTTCTCGAACTTTGGCAAAACCAAGGTGTATTTGATCGACAAGGAAGAGCGCATCTTGCCCTTCGAAGACGAGGACATTTCACGCGCAGTGGCCGCCAACTTGGAAAGCAACGGCGCGGTGATTCACCACGGCGCATCGCTCGAAAAAATGAGCATCGTCAACGGCAAGGTCGAGTACGTGCTCAACTTCAAAGACGGGCGCACAGAAACCCACACGGTCGAGAAAGCTTTGATTTCCGTGGGCCGCGTGTCCAACAGCGAAAACCTAGGCCTCGAAGCTGCAGGCGTGGTGCTGAACGACCGAGGCAATATTGACGACGAGCACACCCGCTCTAACGTACCCAATATCTACGCGGTGGGTGACTTCACCGCTGATATTGCGCTGGTGAATGTGGGTGAGCTGGAAGGGCGCCACGCGGTGGAGCGCATGTTCAGCAAGCCTGCGCGTGTGCTGGTGTACGAGAACATCTCCACCATCATGTTCTTGAACCCCGAAGTGGCCGCGGTCGGTCTGAACGAAACACAAGCGCGCAAGAAGAGGATTCCGTACCGCATCGCCATCATGAACTACCGCTACGTCAACCGTGCCATTGCCATGTGCAAGATGGACGGTTTCTTCAAAATTTTGGTGTCGGACGACGACGAGATGAAGATTTTGGGCATGCGCGTGATGGGCAACCATGCGTCAAGCACCATCATGGCGGTGGCCTTGATGATTTCGATGGACATTGGCATCGAGCACTTGGCCGAGTTGATCTTTCCGCACCCTTCCATTCCTGAGGGCATTCAAGAGTGCGCACGCATGCTGATGGGCACATCGATTGTGAAACCAGAGGTATTCAATTTGGATGTCCGCTGCTACCGCGTGGATGCCCAAGGGCGTGTCGAGGACCTGTAGCGCGGCCGCACGCAAGGCGAAGGGGCTGCCAAGCCCCTAAATATTTGTATACCAAGCGGCATACGCAATGCAGATTTGGGGTGCAAGTCACTAAAATCTAGGCTCTTTCCCCAGATCTCCATACCCCACCATGACCCAAGTCACCAACACCGTGCGCTTTGTACTCGACGGCCAGATCGTCGAAGCCCAGGGCGAGCGCCGCACCACCACTGTTCTGGACTACCTGCGTGAACAGCTGCATCGCACCGGCACCAAGGAAGGCTGCGCGGAAGGCGATTGCGGCGCCTGCGTGGTGATGGTGGGTGAACTGAACGTAGCGGGGACTGGCGTGGACTATGTGGCGACCAACGCCTGCATTCAACTCCTGCCTTCGCTGGACGGTAAATCGGTCAAGACGGTGGAGAGTTTGAAAAAGGTGGATGGCTCCTTGCACCCCGTGCAAGACGAGATGATCAAGTGCCACGGCTCGCAGTGCGGTTTTTGCACGCCGGGCATCGTGATGAGCTTGGTCAACTTGGTACAAACCAACACCTCGCCTGTGCGCCAAGACATTACCGATGCGCTGAGCGGCAACTTATGCCGTTGCACCGGCTACGCGCCCATCATCGACGCCACCGCTAAAGCCTGCCAAAAGAAATCGGCTTTGAAGATTGACGACAGCGCTGATGTGCCGCTGCTGAAAGAAATCAAGCGCGCCACGACGCCGACCATGAGCCTCGAGGGCGACATCATCGTGCAGCCTGTGGTACGTACCAAGAAGGGCCACGAGTTTGTGTCTCCTGCCACCTTGGCTGAGGTGGCCGACTATTTGGTCCACCACCCCACAACCACATTGCTGGCGGGCAGCACCGAAATCGGCTTGCAAGTGAACAAGCAGTTCGCCCGCCCAGACCACATCATGTATTTGGGCAACGTCCAAGAACTGCGCCAAGTCAACGAGACTGACAAAGTTTGGCGCATTGGCGCGGCCGTGTCGTTGACCACCCTTGAGGCTGTGTTGGCCGACGCTTATCCAGACTTTGTCGAAGTGCTGCGTCGCTTTGGCTCTCCCCCCATCCGATCCACCGCTACCTTGGCCGGCAACATCGCCAACGGTTCACCGATTGGCGACTCCATGCCTTGCTTGCTGGCCTTGGGTGCAAGTTTGGTGCTGCGTCGCGGCGAGAAGACCCGCAGCGTTCTGCTGGAAAACTTCTACACCGGCATGAAGAAAAACGTGCTCGAAGCAGGTGAGTTCATCGAAGCCGTCGTGTTGGCCAAGCCTGTGGTCGGACAGGTGTTCCGCGCCCACAAAGTGAGCAAGCGGTTCGAGCAAGACATTTCGGCCACCTGCGCCGCCATCAGCTACACGCTCAAAGACGGCAAGCTGTCGGGCGTGAAGTTGGCCTACAACGGCTTGACCCCATTCCCAAGCCGCGCGCCCCAACTCGAAGCCGTGCTCGAAGGCAAAGCGCCTGCCGATGTGCAGGCCGCTGACCTTGACGCGGCCATCACCGCCAGCTTCACCGCACGCGACGGCTTGCGTGCCACATGGGCTTACCGTGCTTTGGTGGCCCGTAACTTGGCTTTGGAATTCATTGAAGAACAAACGAAAGAGGTGGCTTGAATGAACGCGCCTACCGCACACAAAAACCTGTTGCCTGCCTCTAACGTCCAGCAGGGAACCGACGTGGTCCACGAGTCCGCTCACCTGCACGTGACAGGCACCGCCACCTACATTGACGACATCCCTGAGCACGCTGGCACTTTGTATGCCGCGCTCATCTTGTCGCCTGTGGCGCACGGTGAGCTGATCGGCGACGGCATTGACCGCGAAGCCATTCTCAAAGAGCACGGCGTGGTGGCGGTCTACACCGCCAAAGACATCCCCGGCGAAAACAACTGCGGCCCCATCGTGCATGACGACCCGTTTCTCGCCGCAGGCAAGGTCGAGTTTGTCGGCCAAGCCGTCGCAGTGGTGGTGGCGCGCAACATGTTGTACGCACGCGAAGCCGCTCACAAAGCCAAGGTGTTGGTGAAAGAACTCAAGCCCATCTTGACGGTGGAAGAGGCGATGGAAGCGGGTAGCTTCATCATGCCGGCCAAAGGCATCACCCGTGGCGACGCCGCCGCTGCCATTGCCAACGCGCCCCACAAAATCAAAGGCACCACGCGCACCGGCCAGCAAGAGCAGTTCTATCTGGAAGGCCAAATCACCTATGCGGTGCCTAAAGAAGACGGCCAGCTCACGCTGTACGTGTCAACCCAGCACCCCGACGGCAACCAGCGCGAAGCCGCACACGCCCTGAACCTGCACACCAACGATGTGGAGGTAATTTGCCGCCGCATGGGGGGCGGCTTTGGTGGCAAAGAGGGCAACGCCAGCATCTTCAGCCAAAGCGCTGCACTGGCAGCGTTTAAGCTGCAAAAGCCCGTCAAGCTGCGCGTGAACCGCGACGACGACATGACCATCACCGGCAAGCGTCACGATTTCCGCATCGACTACGAAGTGGGCTTTGACGACAACGGCCGCGTCTTGGGTGCTGACATCACGCTCATGTCGCGCTGCGGCTACAGCACCGACTATTCAGGCCCTGTGAACGACCGCGCCTGTTTACACATCGACAACACCTACCATTTGCCGACGCTCAAACTGATGAGCCACCGCTGCAAGACCAATACGCAAAGCGCCACCGCTTTCCGTGGCTTCGGCGGCCCGCAAGGCATGTTCGGCATCGAAACCGTGATGGACGAGATCGCCATGACCTTGGGCAAAGACCCGTTGGAAGTGCGCAAGCTCAACCTCTACAAAGACCCTGCCATCAGCGGCACACCCGACACCATGACCACCCAATACAACCAGCTCATCGAAGACTGGGTGGGTGACCAGGTGATCGATCAGGTCGAACAAGAATCGAATTACGCAGAACGCCGCAAGGCCGTGCAAGCCTTTAACGCCAAGAGTAAAACGCGCAAGCGCGGCATCGCCTTGGTGCCTTTGAAGTTCGGCATCAGCTTCACCGCCACGCACCTGAACCAAGGCGGTGCGCTGCTGGTGGTCTACATGGACGGCTCGGTCAGCTGTAACCACGGCGGCACCGAAATGGGCCAGGGCCTCAATACCAAGATGGCGCAGGTCTGTGCCGACGGCCTAGGCATCAGCGTGGACCATGTGCGCATCACCGCCACCGACTCACAAAAAGTGCCCAACGCTTCGGCCACCTCGGCGTCGAGCGGTGCCGACATCAACGGCGCAGCCATCATGAACGCGACGGTGCAAATGTGCGAACGTTTGAAGCCTGTGGCGGCACGCATGTTGGGTTGTACAG
>CAIODK010000134.1 GCA_903856995.1 uncultured Burkholderiales bacterium | reverse complement strand
TGGCTTTGCATTCAACTTCAGCCTCGTGCGCCAAACGTGAACGGTTGTGATAAATCACCTTCATACCAAAACCGTGTGCTGCACGGCGCGCAATGCCTTGGCCAATGCGACCCATGCCCAAAATACCAATGGTGCTGCCGTGTACTTCAGCACCTGCAAACATATCGAAGCGCCATTGCGTCCACTCGCCACGGCGCAGGTAGTGTTCGCTCTCCGTGATGCGGCGCGCAGTGGCCATCAACAAAGCAAAGCCAAAGTCAGCCGTGGTTTCGGTCAACACATCAGGTGTGTTGCTGGCTTGCACGCCGTGCGCGGTCATGGCAGGCACGTCAAAGTTGTTGTAGCCCACGGCCATGTTGGCGACAGCTTTCAAATGGGGGCATGCCTTGAGCACGTCAGCGTCGACAGGGTCGGAACCCGTTGTGAGTGCACCCACGTGTTGGGACAATGCCTGCGTCCACGAGGCTTTGGTCCAAGGGACATCGGCTTGGTTGTCGGTAACGTCGAAATGCTCACGCAAATGTGCCAACGTTTCTTCAAAAATAGGGCGGGCGATGATAATTTTGGGTTTCATAAATTACTCAAGCATGTTTAATTTTTTAGCCCACCAAGGGGTGAGCGCGGGGAGCAGGGTTAAGGTCCAAATGACCACCCACGCCGTCAAAGGCATGAGCAACGTTAAGTCTGGAAACTGCGCCACGGTGATGACGGCCAGCACCACGGGGATGACACCGGTTTCGCGCACGGCGCACAAAAACAGCTTTTCCTGATGGTCCACCGAAGTGGGTAGCAATGACACAAATACGGCCAACGGACGCGCCAGCAGAATAAAAAACAACGATACCAACAGCCCCATCAGGGCGGTATCGGCAAGATTCTGCAAAGAAACGAATGGCCCGACCATCATGAAGATGGTTGGCTTGGCCACGCTCTCAACCTTGACTTCGAGACTATGCAACAACCCGTGAAAATAGTGCGTGCCATGGTTGAAGTTGGCCAACAAACCGGCGATAAAGGCGGCTAAGAAACCATTGCCATGGATCATCTGCGCCAACACAAAGGTGACCAAGGGCACCGCCAAAACCAGGGCAAAGTCATAGGGCGCATCGGATTGACCTTGCGCGTTGCTTTTGGATTTGTAGCGTTCAAACGCATACATACCCAACCAGCCAATGACGCCAGCCACCACACCAAAACCAAACTGAGCGGCTAACAATTGCAAGTTGTCGGCGCTGAAAAGTCCGGCTGCCAATTGCCCCACGCTGTCAATCTCAATGCCCGCCAACACCATCGCGGCAATTGCCCCAGTGAAGATGGCACCTACCGCATCGTTCAATGCGCTTTCGGCCACCGCCAAATTAGATATTTGTTTGAATGCGGGTTTAAATAGCAAATTCTTGAAAGTAGGAATCAACGCGGCCGGATCAGTCGAACCGATGATGGCTGCCAACAGCGCCGCAGTTTTGCTGTCCAAGCCCAGCCACATCAGCACGGGGAACATGATGAAAAAAGTGACCAAGTAGCCCACGGTGGCAATCAGCAAAGTGGGGAAAGCAATTTTTAAAAAACCTTTGCGATCAATCTCATCGCCGCCTGATTTTAAAATGATGGCGGCCAAGGCCGTACACACCACCACCGACAAAACCAGTTGCGAAGTCAAAGGTGCCAGCGCCTCGTGCAAAACGATACCCACCAACAACTGCATGGTGAAGCTGGGAAAAATCGTGCCTTCAGCCACTTTGCTGCAGGCCCACCCAAACAACAAAAACAAACCCAAACACCAGAGCGTCGAAGCGATGGCAGCTTCAGTGCTGTCTAAATGGGCCATGTGTTGCAGTAAATTTGGCGCGAGCAAATTCACGACAAAAGCCAACGCAAATAGCAACGCAATTTTGAGGTAGTTCATGCAGCCGCTTTGGGGTCAAGTGGGTTGGGCAATGTCAAACACTTGACGCAGATAGGCCAAGTATTTTTCATCTTGGCACATATTCTTCGAGGGTGTGTCGGACAGTTTGGCGACAGGCTGGCCATTGCACTGCGTCATCTTGATGACGATTTGCAAGGGCTCGTAGCCCAGGTCGTTGGTCAAGTTGGTCCCAATACCAAAAGCCAATTGACAACGACCACGGAACTGCTGGTACAACGCGATGATTTTTTCGATGGTCAGACCATCCGAAAAAATCAGCGTCTTGGTCATGGGGTCAACGCGGTTGTTGCGGTAGTGCGCGATCATGCGCTCGCCCCAATTGAAGGGGTCGCCACTGTCGTGTCGCGCACCATCGAACAACTTACAGAAGTACATATCAAAGTCGCGTAAGAAGGGCTCAATGCCATACACATCACTCAATGCGATGCCTAGGTCACCCCGATATTCGCGTGCCCACGTCTCAAAGCCAAACACTTGGCTGTCACGCAAACGTGGCCCGAGGGATTGACATGCTTGCAGATATTCGTGCGCCATGGTGCCCAAGGGGGTGAGACCCAATTTCATCGCAAACAAGGCGTTACTGGTGCCCGCTAATTGACCGTCACCCCCTGTACCCAACTTAGCGGAAAGCACACGCAACAACTCTTCGTGCCAAGCTTTGGAGAAGCGGCGGCGTGTGCCGTAATCGGCAATCTTTAAGTCGCTCAAGCGTTCTGCATGCAAGGCCTCAATCTTTTGCTCCAGTCGTTTTCGCCCCTCTACGAAGTCTGGCATTTTCTGCGTGTTGCGAAAGTAGACCTCGTTGACGATGGCCAGTACAGGGATCTCAAACAAAATCGTGTGGAGCCAAGGGCCTTGGATGCTGATGTCGATCTCACCGTTCGAGAGCGCATTGACTTGGATGTACTTTTCATTCAGCCGAAACAGGCCCAAAAAATCGACGAAGTCACTCTTGATGAAACGCAAACTGCCCAACCAAGCCAATTCAGCATCTTGGAAGTGCAGACTGCAGAGCGAACGAATTTCATTGCGAATTTCTTGCACGTATGGCGCCAGCGCCACGCCCGGATTTCGACACTTGAATTTGTATGAAACCTGCGCGCTTGGAAACTGATGCAGGACAGCCTGCATCATGGTGAATTTATAGAGGTCTGTGTCGAGAAGACTGGTGATGATCATCGCAAGCTAACTAAAAACTCAAGCCACCCAATGGGTGAATTCATTCACAGGTACGCGAGGTGTGACCAAGGTATTGACCTTGTCACTTTCGTCGGCATAGCCCAATGACATGCCGCAGACCAACATCTCCCCCTCTCCGGCGCCGATGTGAGGCAAGATGATGCTGTGGAACGCATTCCAAGCAGCTTGCGGACAGGTGTGCAAGCCACGCGCACGCGCGGCCACCATGATGTTTTGCAAGAACATGCCGTAGTCCAGCAAAGAGCCTCGACCCATGATGGGGTCAATCGTGAACATCAAACCCACAGGTGCATCAAAAAATTTGAAGTTGCGTTGCTGCTGTTCATGCATGCGGTCTTTGTCGGCTTTGCCGATGCCCAGCAACCCATAGAGGCTCCAACCGTTTTCACGGCGACGGTCAATGTAGGGGCTGACCCATTGCGTGGGGTAATAGTCGTAGGGTTCTTGGTATTGCTTGGCCAAGTCAGGGTTGGCGCGCATGGCGTCGTGGGCAGCGCACACCTTCTCGACCAAACCGTCACGGGTTGCGCCTTGCAGCACATACACCTTCCAGGGCTGGGTGTTCGTGCCAGAGGGCGAACGACTGGCCAATTGCAAAATGTCCGTGATCAACTCACGCGACACCGTTTGCTGCGTGAACGCGCGAGTGGACATGCGCGAGGTGATGGCGTGATCGACTGCGCTGACATTGGAGGGGTGAGTCATAAGAGTACTTCCAAGACGGTTTTCAAATTCAAGGGTAAGGCCATCACTGGCCAACGATTTACTTTATTCACAGATACATGCACGAAGCGCCCATGTGCAGCATTGAACTCATGGGGCTAGATTTTGCCAGTGTCGCCAGTACGCATAGGCGACACGGTAGGTGTTGACTTGCACCTGAACTGTGTCAGACATTTGTTGACCATAGCCCCCCGCCATGGCGAAGGCCAAAGGAATGCGCTGACGCCATGCCCAGTCAAATACGCGGCGATCACGCGCTTCTAGACCGTCAAAACTCAAACTCAGTCGGCCTAGGCGGTCGCCCTCGTGCGGATCAGCGCCGGCCAAGTAAATCACCAAGCCCGGGGTAAAGCGCGCATCGAGCTCGGCCAACGCCAACTCCAGCGCCTCTAAATAAGCTGCGTCATTGCATCCGTCAGGCAATTCGACATCCAAATCGCTGCTCTCTTTGACAAAAGGGAAGTTGCGAGCGCCGTGCATCGACAAGGTAAACACGTGAGCGTCCTGCCCAAAAATGCGGGCCGTGCCATTGCCTTGGTGCACATCCAAGTCAACGACGGCCACCTTCAAAGGCTGCTTGTGGGTACGCCCCCATTCGGCCTGCATCAATCGTGTGGCGACTGCTGCATCGTTGAACACACAAAAACCACTGCCTTTGTCGGCGTAGGCATGGTGCGTGCCACCGGCCAAGTTGGCGGACACGCCCTCACCCCCAAACAGCGCCACACGCGCAGCCATGACCGTGGCACCCGCTGAGCGGCGGGAACGCTCGACCATCGCAGGCGACCAAGGAAATCCGATTTCTTTTTGTTGCGGCTCAGTCAACGTGCCCTGCGCCACCGACTGGATATAACTGGGCGCGTGAACCAAAGCCAGCTCGCCATCACTGGCAGGCTCAGCCTCCGTCAACTCGACTTCAGGCAGGTCAACCGCCAGTCGATCACGTAGCAGCCGGTACTTGGCCATGGGAAAGCGGTGTCCTTGCGGCAGGGGCAAGACAAAGTGATCAGCGTAGAAAGCGCGCATAAGGCCTGACAAGCGGCATAAGGAAAGGTCTCATTGTCGCCAAGACCGAGAAACCACAGGTTTTAGAAAGTCACCTCTAAACAGGATGCGAATGCCCCAAACCCTCTTGCATAACTTCGGGATTACCCTAAACTTCAACCCAATGCTGCACCGCAACATTTTTCACAAACCCTTTTTTACTTCTGGAGTATTTCTATGATGAACGTTGAACAAATCGCCGCCACAAACAAAGCCAACTTGGACAACCTGTTTGGTCTGTCAAACAAAGCCTTCTCTGGCGTGGAAAAAATGGTTGAATTGAACCTGACTGCCGGCCGCGCTGCCTTGGCTGAGTCTGCTGCTCACGCCAAAGCGGTGATGGGTGTGAAGGACGCACAAGAGCTGATCGCTTTGCAAACCAGCTTCTTGCAACCTTTGGCTGAAAAGTCTGCTGCTTACAGCCGTCACATCTATGACATCGCTTCAGGCACTGGCGCTGACTTGACCAAAGGTCTCGAAGGCAAAGCCGCTGAAGGCCAACAAGCTGCTCAAGCTTATATCGAAACAGCTTTGAAAAACGCACCTGCTGGCTCTGAGCAAGCTGTTGCTTTCTTCAAGCAAGCTGTGACTGCTAGCACGACTGCTGTGGAATCTGTGCAAAAAGCTGTCAAGCAAGCTGCTGACATGGCTGAGTCACACATCCAAACTGCAACTGAAACTGCAGTGAAAGCAACTAAAAGCGTTTCTAAGAAGCGTTAATCTGTAACGATTGTCTCCTCGGATTCTTCGTCACCTCAGGGTGCAGGAATCCCTTCAAGGGCTCGCCGCAAGGCGGGCCCCTTTTTTTTGCCTGCTTGGATTGGTCACTGACCGGCCAGCGCTGCTTTGAGTTTAGGCAAAGCTTGCAGCATCGCGGCACGACCCGCCTCCATGGAGCGGCGACGGGCTTTGAAGTCAGCACTGCCCACATCAGCCAAGGCTGGGCGCACCACCAAGTCGGCATCGCGCAATTCAAAGTTGTTAATGCTTTTGCCCATGATGGTGAAGGTCTGCATCAAAATTTGAAACATATCGCCAGTCTTACCGTTTTCGGGGGGACTGGAAATGTCAATGGCCAGCACATATTCAGCGCCCATTTGACGGGCATAACGCACAGGCACAGGCGAGACCAAACCACCATCCACGAACTCCCGATTACCAATGCGAACCGGTTCAAACACCGACGGGACCGAGCTGGACGCACGCACCGCTGTCCCCACATCACCACGCTGGAACAACACGCCATCGCCGGTGCGCAAGTCGGTCGCCACGATGCCCAAAGGCATCTTGAAATCTTCAATGCGTCGGTTCCCGGTTTGCGCGTTGACGTAGCGCCCTAAGGCGTCACCGCGCATCATGCCGCGACCCAGCAAGGGGACTGTCCAGTCCGTGATGGTCGCCTCCTCCATGTTCTCAGAGACCTTTTGCAATTGCGCGCCCGTTTTACCGCTGGCATAAAAAGCGGCGACCACGCTACCGGCGGACGTTCCAACCACCAAGTCGGGGCGAATACCGGCTTCTTCGAGTACCTGAATGACGCCCACGTGGGCAAACCCACGGGCGGCACCACCGCCCAAGGCCAAACCAAATTTAGGCGCGCGCTTGGCAACAGTCGCTTCCGGCTTAGAAGCGTCACCGGGCACGACAGGGCCAGGGGCAGAACAACCCGCCAACACAGCCACACACAAAGCCAAGACCCAGCAACGCAAGGTGAACGGAGCGGGCAAAGGACAAAGATTCATTCAAAAACTTTCAAAAAATAGACTCAGTAGCAAGGGATTGTCCTAGATCCCCTCCTCCGGGCATTCAGATCCCGCATAATTGACGTTTACGTAAACGTAAGACACATTTCAAAACTCAGGAGACCCTCATGGACATCAAAGGCAAAGTTTTCATCGTCACAGGCGGCGCATCGGGCTTAGGCGAAGGCACCGCTCGTGCGTTGGCAGAAAAGGGCGGCATTGTGGTCATTGCGGATATGCAAGCTGACAAAGGCGAAGCCGTGGCCAAAGACATTGACGGTGCCTTTGTGAAGTGCGATGTGAGCAACGAAGCCGATGGACAAGCCGTGGTGGCCAAAGCTGTGTCACTGGGCAAGCTCATGGGCTTGGTCAACTGCGCCGGTGTCGCCCCTGCCGAAAAAACGGTCGGTAAAAACGGCGCCCACGCTCTGAGCAGCTTCAGCCGAACCGTCACCATCAACCTGATTGGCAGCTTCAACATGATTCGCTTGGCCTCCGAAGCCATGTGCCACAACGAACCCGAAGCCACAGGCGAGCGCGGCGTGTTGATTTCCACGGCATCTGTCGCCGCCTACGACGGTCAAATCGGCCAAGCGGCTTACAGCGCCTCTAAAGGCGGCGTGGTGGGCATGACCTTGCCCATCGCCCGTGATCTAGCCCGCAGCGGCATTCGCAACATGACCATCGCCCCAGGCATCTTTGGCACGCCCATGCTGTTTGGTATGCCCCAAGACGTGCAAGACGCACTGGCCGCAGGCGTGCCCTTCCCGTCGCGCCTAGGAACGCCTCAAGACTACGCCAAACTCGCGCTGCATATTTTTGAAAACGATATGCTCAATGGCGAAGTCATCCGTTTGGATGGTGCGATTCGTCTGGCCCCGAAATAAACAATCGGCCAGACGGGAAAGGTGGAAGCGGCTGCCTAAAATCGACGCTCCAAGCTTTTCTCTCACATGGCCATCCCCCAGCACTTCATCCAAGAACTCCTTGCCCGCGTCGACGTGGTCGAGGTGGTGGGTCGCTACGTGCAACTCAAAAAGGGTGGCGCCAACTTCATGGGGTTGTGCCCGTTCCACGGCGAGAAGTCGCCCTCGTTTTCGGTCAGCCCCGCCAAGCAGTTTTTCCATTGCTTTGGCTGCGGTAAAAACGGCAATGCGATTGGCTTCTTGATGGAGCATGCGGGCATGACCTTCGTCGAGGCCGTCAAAGACTTGGCCCAAGGCGTGGGGATGCAGGTGCCTGAAGAAGAAAGCTCCCCCCAAGACCGTGAACGCGCCGCGCAGCAACGCCACAAGCAGGTCACGCTCAATGAGGTGCTGGAAAAAGCAGGTGAATCGTTCCGTAAACACCTACGCAACTCACCCAAAGCCATCGAGTACTTCAAAGGCCGTGGTTTGAGCGGTGAAATTGCCAAACAATTTGGTCTGGGCTACGCACCTGAAGGTTGGCGCAGCTTGGCCAGCGTGTTCCCTGACTACCAAGACCCCTTGCTCGCAGAAAGCGGCTTGGTGATCGTCAACCAAGAAGACGGCGAAGAAGAAAAACGCTACGACCGCTTCCGCGACCGCGTGATGTTCCCCATCCGCAACGTCAAAGGTGAATGCATCGGCTTTGGCGGACGGGTGTTGTTTGAGGGCACGCCCAAGTACCTCAACTCCCCCGAAACCCCCGTGTTCAGCAAGGGCCGCGAGTTGTATGGCTTGTTTGAAGCCCGCAACGCGTTGCGCGATGCAGGCTATGTGCTGGTGACTGAGGGCTACATGGACGTGGTGGCCTTGGCGCAACTGGGCTTTCCAAACGCCGTGGCCACCCTGGGAACAGCCTGCACCACAGACCACGTGCAAAAGTTATTCCGATTCACAGACAACGTGGTGTTCAGCTTTGATGGCGATAGCGCAGGCCGTCGCGCCGCACGTAAAGCGCTAGAGGGCGCCCTGCCCTACGCCAGCGATGTGCGCAGCGTGAAGTTTTTGTTCTTGCCCGCCGAGCATGACCCCGACAGCTACATCCGCGAGTTCGGCAAAGAGGCCTTTGCCCACTGCGTGACCGAAGCCATGCCGTTGAGTCGATTTCTTGTGGAGGTGGCCCGCGAAAATTGCGACCTACACACCGCAGAGGGCCGTGCGCACATGGCCAGCAACGCCAAGCCCATGTGGATGGCCTTGCCCGACGGTGCGCTCAAACGCCAATTGCTCAGTGAAATCGCCGAGTTGGCCGATTTGGGCAACCACGAGTTGCAGGACCTGTGGATGCCCACGGCCCCTGCGGCTGCGCCCGCACGCTCGGGTGAATTTAAAAAATCGTCCAAGTTCAAACCACGCGAATCCTATGCGCCTAAAAGCTACAAGCGCGGCACACGCCTGATCCCGCAGGGCCGTGCCGACCATGCGGCCCGCGTACTGCTCTCGCACATGGAGATTTGGGACGACCTCTCCACCGAAGACCACAACCTGTTGTGCGAACTGGCCCCGCCACACGGCCCACTTTTCGTGTGGTTGGACCACCAACATCATGAATACGGCACGCAGTCTTGGGGCGCACTGCGGGAGGGCCTGCGCGAACATGAAGCGGAAAACCTCGCACTACGCGTGATGTCCACGGCCTTCACACCCGTGCTGGACGACGATGGCAAACCCAAACCTGAAACGATCACCCCTGAAGCACAACAACGAGAAGCGGGCTTGGAGCTGCGCGGCATCTTGAACAAAATTTTATTTGAAAGCCTAGACCTTCAAATGAAAGAAGCCATTGCCGAGGCCGCAGCAGACCCCACGGCCATGCAGCGCTACAAAGTTCTGTTTGAGCGGCGCAAACAGTTAGGCCTGATTCCTCAAAAACTGGTCGAAAGCCAAGACTGACGGGCTTGCAGCCTCAGTGAGTCTGCAATTTTAGGTATAATCCGATTTAGCAAGTGCGACAGCAGCACCTCCGGACCCGGCTAACCGTGACACAAGCGCACGACTCGCCACCTTACCGCAAGGACTGCATTCCAAATGTTCGCCCAATCCGCTTGCTAATAGAGGTTCACCACTTCACCCCCCTTTCTCTTCCCGCGCCGGGTTTTTACGGCGCTGTGTATTCGTTTCTTTGATGTCTAGGAGTTTCCATGCCTGTTGACCGCAAGTCCAAGAAGCCTGCTAAGCCTGTGGCCAAGAAGGTTGTTGCCAAACCTGTGAGCAAAAAGCCAGCCCCCGCTGCGCCCAAAGTCACAGCCAAGCCAATCGTCAAGGCCCCTGTCAAAGCAGTTACTAAGCCAACCGCAAAGCCCGTTGCAAAAACCGCTGCTAAACCAGCAGCTAAGCCCGCAACGAAAGCTTCATCAGTGCCCGCATCAAAAACTAAAACTGCTACACCTCCTAAAGCAGAAGTCACCAAGAAAAAAGCCTCGGCCGTAGAAGCCCATGCACCTAAAGCGGCCAAGCCCAAAGCCGCAGCCAAGAAAACAACCAAAGGCAAAAAAGCCTCTGGCGATGACGCAGACATGAGTGACATCGAAGCCGACCTCGTGGGTGAAGAACCTGTGGTCGAAGCTGGTGTTGAAAAGGTCAAACCACTGCGCATGAAAATCAGCAAGGCCAAAGAACGCGCCTTGATGAAAGAATTCGGTTTGGACGAAACCGTGCTGTCTGAAGAAGACATGCAAAAGCGTCGTTCACGTTTGAAAACGCTGATCAAACTCGGCAAGACACGTGGCTACCTGACGCACGGTGAAATCTCCGACCACTTGCCCGACAAGTTGGTCGATGCTGAAACACTCGAAGTCGTGATCAGCATGCTGAACGACATGGGCGTTGCCGTTTACGAACACACCCCAGACGCAGAAACTCTGCTGCTCAACAACAACACCCCGACGGCCGCCACTGAAGAAGAAGCCGAAGAGGAAGCCGAAGCCGCCCTGTCCACCGTGGACAGCGAATTCGGCCGCACCACCGACCCCGTGCGCATGTACATGCGCGAAATGGGTACGGTCGAGTTGTTGACCCGCGAAGGTGAAATTGAAATTGCCAAGCGCATCGAAGGTGGATTGATGGACATGATGGCCGCCATCAGCGGCTCCCCTGCCACCATCGCCGCCGTGTTAGCGATGGCCGAAGACATTCGTGAAAACAAAGTCGTCATCTCCACCATCGTGGACGGTTTCAACAACCTCAACGAGGCAGACGACTATGTGGCCGAAGAAGACTTCGACGAATTCGACGAAGAAGACGATGACGATGGCAAAGGCGGCTCGAAGGCTCTGACCAAGAAATTGGAAGAGTTGAAGAATGCGGCCTTAGAGCGCTTCGACCGCATGATTGTGCTATTTGAGAAACTGCGCAAAACCTATGACAAAGAAGGCTACGGCACGCCAACGTATGTGAAGGCGCAGACCGCATTGACCACCGAGTTGATGGGTATTCGTTTCACCGCCAAAACCATTGAAAAGCTGTGCGAATCCGTGCGCGGCCAAGTCGATGATGTCCGTAAAAATGAACGCGAACTGCGTCGCATCATTGTGGACAAATGCGGTATGCCGCAGGCCACTTTCGTCAAAGACTTCCCGCCTAACCTGATCAACCTCAAATGGGTTGAAAAACAAGCTGCAGCAGGCAAGCCTTGGTCCGTCACCATTGCCCGTTTCATTCCACCCGTGCAAGATTTGCAGCAAAAGCTGATGAATTTGCAATCGCGCGTGGTTGTGCCTTTGGATCAACTCAAAGACATCAACAAGCGTATGAATGCCGGCGAGCGCAGCTCACGTGGCGCGAAAAAAGAGATGATCGAAGCCAACTTGCGTTTGGTCATCTCGATTGCCAAAAAATACACCAACCGTGGCTTGCAGTTCTTGGACTTGATCCAAGAAGGCAACATCGGTTTGATGAAGGCCGTGGACAAGTTTGAATACCGTCGCGGCTACAAGTTTTCGACTTACGCGACTTGGTGGATTCGCCAGGCCATCACACGCTCCATCGCGGATCAGGCTCGCACCATCCGTATTCCGGTGCACATGATCGAAACCATCAACAAGATGAACCGCATCAGCCGCCAACACTTGCAAGAGTTTGGTTTTGAGCCCGATGCCAGCGTCTTGGCCGAGAAGATGGAGATTCCAGAAGACAAGATTCGCAAGATCATGAAGATCGCCAAAGAACCTATCTCTATGGAAACACCCATCGGCGATGACGACGACAGCCATTTGGGCGACTTCATCGAAGACAGCGTCAACACCGCGCCTATCGAAGCTGCCATGCAGGCCGGCCTGCGCGATGTGGTGAAGGACATCCTGGATGGTCTCACCCCACGCGAAGCCAAAGTGCTCCGCATGCGTTTTGGCATCGAAATGGCCAGTGACCATACGTTGGAAGAAGTGGGCAAACAATTTGATGTCACGCGCGAACGCATCCGTCAAATTGAAGCCAAGGCGTTGCGTAAGTTGAAGCACCCAAGTCGCAGCGACAAACTGCGCAGCTTCATCGACACGATTTAACTGCCACCCTCTGCCCAGCTTTCGCTGGGCAACAAAAAACCCTGCCAGTTTGCACTCGCGGGGTTTTTCTTTGGGGGTTCGATTTAAACCGTCGCCAATGCCATCACGCCAGTTGCCGTATTCGAAATTGGAATGTGATAGTTTTGGTGTACAGGCGTCACGTGCGCATCCAACGCACCGCGCATGGCAAGCCACATCAACAGCTCCACCCCTTGTGTGCCTGCTTTCTCGACCAACTCATGAATACTGAACTGTGTGGCCCATTCAGGATTCGTTTGAAGGCTATCCATGAACTCCAAATCAAACGCTTTGTTGATGTGGCCAGCACGCTCGCCGTCAAGTTGGTGGCTCAAACCACCCGTCCCCAAGACCACCACATTCAAGTTGCTATCCCAACTGCGAATCGCATCTCCCACGGCCTTGCCCAAGTTGTAGCAGCGCTTAGCCGATGGCAGTGGAAACTGCACGGTATTGATGCAGATCGGCACGGTCAAGACCGGGCAAATGTCATCAGGCCAAAACAACTTGAGCGGCAAGGCGAAGCCGTGGTCGACCAACATTTCTTGGCAAGTCACCACATCAAACTCCTTCTCTACCAACTCGTTGATGATGTGCCATGACAAGTCAGGCACGCCTTTGAACGGCGGCAAGGTGGGAATGCCCCAGCCCTCATCTGCGTTGTTGTATTGCGCTGCGGCACCCACGGCAAACGTAGGCATTTTGTCGAGGAAGAAGTTCAAACCGTGGTCGTTGTAGAACACCACAGCCACGTCTGGCTTGACCTTACCCAGCCACGTGTGAATGGGCGGGAAGCCATCAAAGAAAGGCTTCCAGTACGGATCTTGCTGAAGACCTTTGGCAATCGCGCCGCCGATGGATGGGATGTGTGATGAGGCGAGACCGCCAACAATTTTTGCCATGGTGTTTTTCCTTCATGTTTATGGGTGGTCTGCCGCGCGCAGCTTGGCTTTGAATTCTTCTTTGGTCATGCCGGTTTGGGCGGCGCCAAGGTCTTGCACGTCCAAACCCAATATGCCTGCGAACTTGGCAAGGTAGTAAACGTTGCCACCCGCAGCAATCAAGCCCAGAACGTTCCGAGTGCGAATGGGCTCAGCCTGCTCGGCATTCAGTCCGTATTGCTTCATATAAGCCTCTTCATCGGCTTTGAATGTGTTGCGGTTGTCTGCGCTATTGAAGGAATAGCACATCTTGTTGAGGGCATAGCCTTTTTGGGCTTGGTCACCGTCAAACAACGTGGTTCCAAAAATCGGTTCGGGTTTGTGGCTCATGGTCGTCTCCGTGATTGATATTTTTCAATGAACTGGAGTGTGAGTCGTTCAACCCATAAAATAAACCACGTAATACTCATCTATTCCATGAAAAAATTTAATCACTTGGATTTGGACGGTCATCTGCTACACCTGCTTAGTACCGTCATTGAGCAAGGCTCGGTCACTGGAGCCGCCAATACCTTAGGCATCACTCAGTCGGCCGTCAGCCACCAGCTTGATCGGTTGCGCGCCATTGTGGGCGACGCCTTGTTTGTGAAATCAGGGCGCGGCATTGTGCCCACAGCGCGCGCTGAAGCATTGGCCCTGCAAGCCCAAGCCCTACTGAACCAACTACAAGGCTTTGTTCACAGCGGCGCGTTTGAACCCGTACGTCTGACCCAGTGCTTCACCATCGCCGCCAATGATTTGCAACGTGACTTATTGCTGCCCGCTTTGCTCAAGCGTTTGCAAACCCAAGCCCCAGGGGTCACGCTTCGAGTGGTGCCGTCTGACGTTCCCAGCGCCGACATGTTGCGTGCGCAAGACTGCCAGCTCGTCATTAGCCCACGCCCACCAGACGCGACAGACATCAAGCACAAGCGTTTGTTTACCGACACTTACCGCGTGTTTTTTGATCCCCTTGTACGTCAAGCCCCTCGCTCACTCAAAGCCTACGTCGCCGCAGAGCACATCACCGTCGTGCATCAACCTAAACGGAGCTTGGACATTGATGAGGCGTTGCGCAAACGCGGCGTGAACCGCCGATTTGTAGCGACCTTGAGCAGCTTTGCCGGTGTCGCGGCGTTCGTCACAGGCACAGAGCGTTTAGCCACCCTGCCCGGTCTGTTACGCCAAGGTTTGCTGCGCGGTTTGGCCGACGCCGCTGTTCCAGTGGAAACACCGGAGATGCCCATGTATGCCATCTGGCATGTGCGACATCAGCAAGACCCCGTTCATGCTTGGTTGCGCGCGCAACTCTTTGAGTTGGTCGTAAATTAAAACTCTTCGGTATCGACCTCAGACGCGTTCAGGGCGTTGTAACGCGGCCCCTTCACCGTTTGCTGATTGATCAGAGTTTCTAAACGTTGCATCTGCTCAGGCGACAGCACCACATCAGCTGCTGCAATGTTGTCTTCTAGGTGCCGGATATTTTGCGTCCCAGGAATGGGGATGAGCTTGCTGTCTTTGTGTAACAACCAAGCCAAGGCCAGCTGGGCAGGCGTGCAGCCCGCTTCGCGCGCGATGGTTTGATAGGCATCGAGCAAAGGCAAGTTGGCCGCATAGGTGTCAGCGCCAAAGCGTGGCATGGCACGGCGAATGTCGTTGGCAGCCAAGGTGCTGACATCGCGTAAATCGCCGCATAAGAAACCACGCGCCACCGGGCTGAAAGCGACAAAGGTCGTCCCCAGCTCTTCGCAGGCTTTGAGCACCGCGATTTCTGGGTTGCGTGTCCACAGCGAGTATTCGGTTTGCACGGCAGCAATCGGGTGCACGGCATGCGCCTTACGCAGCGTGGAAGCGGAGACTTCGCTCAAACCAATTTCGCGAATCTTGCCTGCGCGAACGAGGTCGCTCAAAGCGCCTACGCTGTCCTCGATGGGCACTTGCTTGTCCCAACGGTGGAGGTAATACAGGTCAATCACATCGGTTCCCAAGCGCGCCAAACTGTCTTCGCAGTTTTGTCGCACAGCCTCCGGGCGGCCGTTGATGACGCGTTTCACGCCATCAGGGAAAGTCACCCCCGCCATACCGCCCTTGCTACACAAGGTGATTTGGCTGCGGTGCGACTTAAGGGCCTTGCCCACCAGCAATTCGTTGGTACCAAAACCATACAAGGCGGCGGTGTCAAACATCGTCACACCCAAGTCCAAGGCGCGGTGAATCAGAGCCTCGCCCACTTCAGGCGCGGGTGGCGCACCGTAGGCGTGGCTGAGGTTCATGCAGCCAAGGCCAATGGCGGATACTTTGTAGGGGCCGAGTTGACGTTGTTTCATGGGTTGTTTGGGTTGCGCGTCCATGCAGGCAACGGAGCGGAGCGGTGCAGCACGCTGTCGTGCAACCATGTGGCACTCCTACGCGCACGCTCAGCCACAGTGGCTAATGGAAGCTGTTGGTAATCTTCGTTGAAAACTTCGAAGCTGTAATCGCCACGATAGCCAATGCGGTCTAGGCGCAGCACCAAATCAGCCAAGGCTTCGCTGTGCACGCCCTCGCCTGGGAACACGCGAAAAGTACGTGCGGTGGTCATACGCTCTTCAAACGTGGGGGTTTCGTTCCACATGAAGTCAGACAACTGAACCAAGAAAATCTTGTCTGGGTCGAGATCTTCAATCGCATCCAGCGACGTATTGGCGGCAAAGATGTGAAAGGAATCCAAGCCTATGCCAAGATTTGGACAGTCGGCACGGCACACCACATCCCAAGAGGTAGTGAATTCATTGACCGTGCGGCCCCAAGACAAACCTTCGTAAGCCACCTTGATGCCCAAGGGCAAAGCCATCATGGCGAGTTTTTTCAGGTCGCGGGCAATGTGGTCAAGGTCGTCGGTGGCATGGCGCGAGGTGGACGAACAAGCCAGCAACACTTTGCTGCCCGTTGCGGCACACATCTCGAGCATCGACTTGGCGATGTCGACTTTGTAGCCATGCAAGTGACCCGACAGACCTTCAAAGTCACGTAGAACTTGGAAGCCCGTGGGGCGTAAGCCGCTGGCCTGTATAGCCGCCACGGCAGTCGGCACGCCGCCGGGGTGTGTGACCAAGTCACGTGCCATCAGCATGACTTGCGAGAAGCCTGCGTCCTTCATCGCCGAGAGCTTGGCCTCTAAAGAGCCAGCCATCGTGATGGTGTCCATGCCGAAGCCGTCGAGTAAGTTCATGGCGTGGCCTTTTTATTTTTCTTTGTGAACCAGCTCAAACGACACCGAGCCCAAGGCGCTACGTGTGAGTGCACCACGGTCTTCGGGGTGCAACTGGGTGGATTCCACAAACTCAACACCACGGGCTTTAAGTGCGGTCACTGCCGCGCCCACATCGGCGGCACCCAAACCAATGCGTTGCAAACATTCGGGCGAATTGTCGGCATCCATCCAAGGATCGGGCTCAATCAATTGCCACAAGAAGGTCCCACATGGACTCTTCATCAATTTACCTTTGGGCAAGATGCCAAAACGTTGGTCATCGGGCACAAAGCTGAAATCGAACATGTGCTCAAAGTACGCCAACCAGTCGGCGCTGCGACCTGCTGCAATGTATTGAACAACACCAAAATAGCTCATGCCCGCAGTGGCTTCAGGGTGTTGGTCAACGGTGGGAATGGGTTTGAAATCGATGTCGTAGATCGAGAACTCTTGCCAGCGGTCCACAAAGTAAAAGCGACTGCCGCCTGGGCCGTGAATGGCGGGGATGTGCAGCTCCATCGCTTGCGCTTGGCTGGTCACGTTCCATGCACCCAGCTCCATGCATCGGGTGTGCGCTTGCAAGGCATCGCGTACCCGAAAGGCCACGGCAGAAATGACAGGCTGTCCATCGGTGGTGGCGCTCACGCGCGCATCATCGGGGCTCGCGTTGACGACCAAGTTCATGCCGCCTTGGCGGTACAAGGTCACCTCACGCGAACGGTGTCGAGCCACAGGCCGAAAGCCCATGTTCTCCAGCACCTGTCCCAACGCCTGGGGACGACTGGTGGCGAACTCGATGAATTCAATCCCTTCCAATCGCAAACGGTTGGGCATGTCGGGTACGGATTCACGGTCTGAAGAATGTAAGGTCATCAAGGACTCCAAAAAATCAATGGCTTAAGTGCGCCAGATCGCGCAGCACTTGGGCTGTGGTGGTCGGCAAACCGAAGTATTCCAAGTATGCAGGAATCTGTTCAAACAACATGTCCGAACCGACCTGCACACGGCAACCGCGGTTTTGAGCCGCTTGTAAAAAGGCCGTCATCTCGGTCCTCATCACCACTTCGCCCACAAACGCGTCTGGAGAAATACGAGACACGTCCATCGGCAAGGCGTCGCCTTCATTCATACCCATAGGGGTGGCGTTGACCACCAAGTCGTGGTGGGCGGGGTCATTTGAGCCCGTCCGAACATCAATTTGGGGATAGTTTTGTTTCAAGCGTTGGCCCAAGGCCTCGGCCGAAGCAGTGTTCACGTCAAACAAGCTAATGGCTGCAATGCCAGTGCCTGCCAGCGATGCGGCAATGGCGCAACCTACACCACCCGATCCAACCACCAAGACACGTTTTCCCACCAGGTCAAAGCCCTTGCGTTGCACGCCGCGCACAAAACCGGCGCCGTCAAACATGTCGCCGACCAGTCGGCCATCGGCTAGCTTCTTCACCGCATTACATGCCCCAGCCACACGCACGGTGGCTGTCACTTCGTCGAGCAACCCTACGGTCACCACCTTATGCGGCATGGTGATGAGCGCGCCGCAAATGTTGGTAAGGTTGAACACCGACTTCAAGAACACCGGATAGTCTGGTGTTTGGCAGCCCATGGGCACCACCACTGCATTGATTCCCGCACTTGCAAAATACGGGTTGTAAATCATGGGGGACTTGAACGAGTGCGTTGGATAACCTATGTGGGCAATCAGCTGAGTGTTGCCGTTGATAGCAATACCTTGCTTACTCATAGTTTATTGAACAGACTGAACCGCAGACACCGCTGCACGCAAGGCCAATAGATAACTGTCCGCACCAAAACCACAAATCTGTCCCTTCACAATCTCTGCGAACACCGACTTGTGACGGAACTCTTCACGGGCATGAATGTTGGACATGTGCAGTTCAACAATCGGGCACGTGAGGATGGCCAAGGCATCGCGAATGCCGTAGCTGTAATGCGTCCAGGCGCCGGCGTTGATCAACACGGCATCTACCCCATCCAAGAAGCCTTGATGAATACGTTCGCACATATCACCTTCGTGATTGGTTTGAAAACACGCGACTTGAGCACCCAACTCGGCGCCCAATTTTTGTAAATTGGCATTGATTTCATCGAGCGTGATGGTGCCGTATTGCACGGGGTCACGCTTGCCGAACATATCGTGGTTGATGCCATGTAGCATGAGAATTTTCAAAACAATCTCCTGGTCTCGATTTAACTGGAACGCGAAACCCTGTTGGAACAGGGTTTCGCAGGGACTTCAATTACTTACGCAATTTAGCCAATTCGGTTTGCAATTCGGTCACCGTCGCAGCGATAGGCTCACCGTGCTTGGCAATCACAGGCTTCATTTTCTCACGCAGAATGCTCATTTCAGAAGCTGGCAAGGTAGTGACTTGCATGCCATTCTTCTTCATACCTTCCAACGTACCGGCTTCTAAAGCACGTGCTGTCGCGCGTTGAAATTTGGAAGATTCAGTCACCGCATCGGCAATGATTTTCTTCTCTGCAGCGCTCAAGGTTTCCCAGAACTTCTTGCTGATCACCACCGATTGCGGGTTGTACTGGTGGCCAGTCAACGCCAAGTGCTTTTGCACTTCAAACAATTTGGCACCATTGATGGTGGCTATTGGGTTTTCTTGACCGTCCACAGCACCTTGCTCCAAAGCAGCATAGAGTTCTGGGAATGGCAGGGGTGTGGGGTTCGCGCCCAAGGCCTTGACCCAATCCACGTTGATGGGGTTAGGAATCACACGCAACTTCAGGCCTTCGATGTCAGACACTTTGTTGATCGCGCGTTTGCCGTTGGTCAGGTGACGAAAACCGAGTTCGTAGTAACCTAAACCGACCAAACCTTTTTCTTCCAATTTGGCGTGCATCTTGTGACCGAAGGGACCATCCACTACGGCGTCAGCCTCTTTGCCGTTGGCGAACATGAAGGGAAAGTCAAACACTGCGAAGTCTTTGACTTGGCTCGCAAAAATGCCCGAGTTCATTGCCGCCATTTCAACCGTGCCACCTTGGATGGCGGATACGTTGGCTTGGTCGCTGCCCAATGCGCCCGCAGGAAACACGTTAACTTTGAGCTTGCCGCCAGATTGCTTCTCGACGATCTCTTTGAATTTCTCCATACCCTGAATGATGGGATGGCCCAACGCGTTCTGGTTGGCAAACTTAATGGTTTTCTCTTGTGCCGAAGCGATGCCCATAGCAGCCATGGCTACGGTAGCGATCACAGTCTTGATAAATACACGTTTCATGTCAGTGTCTCCTGAAGAATTTTGTGGTCGTACGTCAAACAAAAATCCACGGCCCGGCGTACCCGGACAGACCGTGAAAAAGAAACAATCAATAGAACCAACGCGCTGGCACCATCACGATTTGCGGGAATGCAACCATGGCAAACATGATGATGAACTGAGCCACCATAAAGGGCATCACACCACGCGTCACTTCGTCCATGCTGACCTTGCCTACACCTGCCACGGCATTGAGCACGGTGCCTACAGGCGGTGTGATCAAACCAATGGCGTTGTTGATGATGAACAACACGCCGAAGTACACAGGGTCAATGCCTGCAGCCTTCACGACCGGCATCAATACGGGGGTCAGCAGCAAAATAGTGGGCGTCATATCGAGCGCCGTACCAACCACCATGGTGATGACCATGATGGTGAGCATCAACAGCTTTGGGCTGTCCAACATCGGTTGCAACAAGACCACCAACTCACCAGGCAAGTTGGCTACGGTGATCAACCAAGCCGAGACCATCGCAGCCGCCACCAAGAACATCACGATGGCGCTGGTTTTGGCTGACGCCACAAACAACGGGTACAAGCTTTTGAAATTGAGCTCTTTATACACAAAGGTGGAAATGACCAAGGCATACATTGCGGCCACCACGGCGGCTTCGGTGGGTGTGAATACACCAAACTTCAAACCGAACACCACGATAACCGGCAGCACCAGCGCCCAAGTGGCTTCACGTAAGGCCACACTGATTTCACCAAATGATTTACGCGGAGGCACACTCACCACTTCTTGACGCGCCAGCCACCACCAAGTGATCCACAAAGACCCGCCTAGCAAAACGCCCGGCACGATGCCCGCCATGAACAGCTTAGAGATGGACACGTTTCCAGCCACACCAAAGATCACAAAGCCAATGCTCGGGGGAATCACGGGTGCAATGATGCCGGCAGAGGCAATCAAACCCGCTGAGCGGGCGCGGTCATGACCTGCAGCCACCATCATGGGCAATAACAACGAAGCCAATGCCGCGGCGTCCGCCACTGCAGAACCAGACAAGGCGGCCATGATCACCGCAGCCATGATGGTCACGTAACCTAAGCCCCCTTTGATGTGGCCTACGCAAGCCATTGCAAAGTTCACGATGCGGCGCGACAAACCACCCGCATTCATGATTTCGCCAGCCAACATAAAGAATGGCACAGCCAACAAGGGGAAGCTGTTGGAGCCTTCGATCAAGTTTTGCGCCAAGATTTGCGCATCAAACATGTTCATGTGCCACATCAACGCAGCGCCGCACAACAACAAAGAGAAAGCGATGGGAATACCCAACGCCATAGAACCCATCAGGGAAAAGAGAAATACAGTGATCGTCATGGTCTTGTTCCTTGGGTGGGATTAGTGGTTGCCGCCGTGTGGGACTTCTTCAGACTCTTGGATCATCACCAGGTCTTCGTCACGCGTTTGACCGGTCACCAAGCGAAGGAATTCAACGACAAGAATTAATCCACCGAAAACGGCAAACAAAATACCGGGCAGATACACCCATGCCATCGACGCCTCCATCACAGCGCTGGTGCTGTCTAAGTTGATAACGGCTTGCTGATACGCACCGCTGAATAGGAGCCAGCACGTGAACAACATCAACAGATACGATGCGCCCAAGCACAACTTTTTGCCAAATGGTCCCAAGCGACTCACCAACATGTCTGTACCCAAATGACCGTGCTCCTTGAGGGCCACGATGGCACCCAAGAAGGTCATCCACACAAATGCCCAACGCGACAGCTCTTCTGACAGGGTGATGCCAGAGTTCATGGCGTAGCGCAAAAAGACGTTACCAAACACCAGTACCACCATCAAGGCAAGGCAAAAGGCGATCGCAGCTTCGAGCACGCGACAGCAGCGATCCAACAATAGGTTAAACATGAGGGCGGTCCTTTAAAAAATGGGGCTAAACAAAATGTACAAAACAGTTACTTTGTAACAAGTCAGTAAAAACCCTTAACACGACTTCGCATAACAAACTATCTGCTATGACGCATTTGAATAACTAACAAAACGCAACACCATCTCCACCACACTCTGGCGACGTGCCGCCAAGGCTTTGATGGTATGGCCATCAAACTTGAAAATTAAATCGAAGGTGTAACGGTTGGAGACATTGAAAAACGTCAAGGCTGAAATAGAGGCATGGATGTCAATGGGATTCAATCCCTTTCGAAACACGCCCGCTTTCACGCCACGTTTGTAAAGCGCTTCTATGGACTGAATGGCGGACACGTTCAGTTCTTGAATCACCTTGCTCTGGGCCAAATAGGCGCCTCGCTGGATGTTCTCTGACATCACCAAGCGGATGAAGTCTTGATTGCTGTTGTGGTGGTCAAAGGTGAAGCCCACCAACGCTTTGAGCGCCTCTTCGGGCGCCAAGTCAGCCAAATGCAATTCGGCTTCGGTCGCGCGAATACGGCGATAGGCATCCTCCAACACAGCCAGATACAAGCCTTCTTTGTTGCCGAAGTAGTAATAGATCATGCGCTTGCTGGTGTGCGTGGCGTCAGCGATCGCGTCGATGCGCGCGCCCGCCAAGCCCTTGGCCGCAAACTCTTGGGTCGCCACAGCCATGATGCCAGCCATCGTCCGCTCAGGATCGTTGGTGCGCTTGGGTGCTTTGCGGGCAGAATGTACCGTTTCGTTCATTCGCGAAGTATAAAACGTCAAAGGGATGTTCATGTCTCCTGAGGAACCCTCATGCAGGATTGAAATCCAATGCATGCTTAAACTTATAAAAAATACGAAACAAAACGCATGGCATTTGATACTTACTTCGCCTTAGCTGGGTTGGCATCCCTGTTGGTCGGTCTGTCTAAAGGCGGGCTCCCCACGGTAGGCATGTTGGCCGTGCCCATCCTCAGCCTGTACATGTCACCCGTCAAAGCGGCTGTATTGCTGTTGCCCATCTACATCATCTCGGATGTGGTGAGTGTTTGGTTGTACCGCAAAGACTTCAGCGCCTCGAATTTAAAAATACTGATCCCCGCTGGTGTGCTGGGCGTCTTCATAGGCTGGCTCACCGCATCGTTCACCTCTGACACTGCGGTGAAGCTGATGATTGGCTGCATGGGCGTCGGTTTTTGCCTCAGCACTTGGCTACGTCGCACACCACAGGCCAAGCAAGCAGTGAATCTGAAGAAAGGGCTTTTCTGGGGCACGATGGCGGGCTTCACCAGTTTCATCTCGCATGCGGGTGGGCCACCATTTCAGATTTATGTGTTGCCGCAACGCCTACCCAAGGTGCAATTTGCAGGCACAGCCACACTTTTATTTGCGGTCATCAACGCCGCGAAAATCCTGCCGTATCAATTACTGCAACCCTACGCCTACGATGATTTATTACGTGCGGCCAATCTGATTCCATTCGCTTTATTAGGCACCGTGATTGGCGCCTATGTCACCAAACGCATCGCCGACGTTTGGTTTTATCGACTGGTACAAGTTGGGCTGTTTGTCGTTTCCATCAAACTCATTTCGGACGTCGTTTTATGAACTCACCACACCATTCACCTTTGCGCCTCGGCATTCTCGGATGCGCGAACATTGCCAAGCAATTCACCCGTGATGTCAGCCAAAGCCGAGACATATCGATACAGGCCGTGGCCAGCCGTGACCTCGCTAAAGCACAAGCATTTGCAAACGACTTTAAGCTGCCACGTGCGTATGGCAACTACGAGGCCTTGTTGGCGGATGCAGCACTAGAAGCAATCTACATCCCACTGCCCAACAGCATGCACGCCGAGTGGGCTATTCGTGCCATGCAAGCGGGTAAGCATGTGCTGTGCGAAAAACCTTTGGCGCTCAACCTGGCACAAGTCACACGCATGTTTGAGGTTGCCCGCCAACACGGCGTGATGCTGCTAGAGGCCTACCCCTATTGGTTCCAGCCACAAACTCGTGATTTGCTGGCGAACTTAAGCCACGAGAAGATTGGCGACATTCGTAGCATCCAAGCCAGTTTTGGATTCACGGTGGGCAACCCTGGCACCAACATACGCATGCAGACCGACCTCGGTGGCGGCGCCCTGCTCGATGCAGGCAGCTACCCCTTGAGCTTGATTCGTCTGGTGATGGGTTGCGCGCCAGAGCGCGTGATCGCACAGGCAAACTGGGCAGAAACGGGGGTTGACATCAGCATGGCAGCCACGCTTTTGTATGCCGACGGTCGTCGCGCACAAATGTCATGCGCCATGGATGCGGCCAACCACCGGCACGCCACCATCGTGGGATCGCATGGCACCGTGGAGACGGAATACCTCAACCACACCAGCGACTCAGATGTACACCCTTGGGGCTACTTGCCTAGCCAACTGCGGGTGCGCCAAGGCATTGCTAACAGCATTGCGTTCACCGACATTCATTCGGCATCGGGTAGCGGTTTTCGCTTTGCCGCTGAGGCGTTTGCAAAAGTAGTGCGAGAAAAGGATGTGTCAGCGATCGAACGTGCTGCGGCAGCCAGCCATGACATAGCGGCCACCTTGGACGCAATTCAAACGAGCGCCAAGACGGGGACAGTCACATCGCTAAGGTAACGCTTTGCTTTGTTTTGGCGGAATGGGCAATGGCTTCCACCACCAATAGGTTTTGCAAACCATCAAGCGCGCTCACCAACGGAAGTACTTGGCCTTGAATCACTTGCAAAAAGTGATTCAATTGCAAAACCAAGGGGTCCTCACGAATCAAATCTGCACGACTCAGCTCAAAAGGTTTGAACCAAGAACGGTCCTCTGTTTTCGCATAGGTTTTCAGACGCATGGTCGGCACCGATAAGCTACCCATGGTGCCGGCAATGACATAGCAATCCTCATCGTCGTAGCTGGCGTAAGCCTTGTTTTCTTGGCTTGTTTGCTCCCAACTCCGCGCGGAGGCGGCGGTGTCAGACACCAAGAAGGAGGCCAACACGCCTGACGCGAAGCGAAACAGGATGGCCGCGGTGTCTTCCACCTCAAAGCCTCGCACGGCATGAGAGGTCATCGTTTGCACCTCCACCATCTCACCACACAACATCCGTAAATTATGGATTTCGTGAATGAGGTTGATCAGTATCGGGCCACCACCCTCCTCACGCCGCCATGGTGCTTCCGTAAAATAAGCATCAGGCTTGTAGAACATGGCACTGCCCATGACGCTGACCAATTGGCCTAAGCGTCCCTGGTCAATCAGCGCCTTCGCTTGCGCCATGATGGGACTGTGCGCACGGTGATGGCCGATCAAGACTCTGGCATGCTTTTGCTGCGAAGCCTCAACCAGCTTGCGCGCATCCGCCACCGTATGTGCGATTGGCTTTTCAACCAACACAGCAATACCCGCGGCCATGCATTGCAAGGCTTGTGGCACATGCCACGCATTGGGGGTTGCCAGAATGACACCGTCCGGAGGAGAGGTCGCGAGTAACGCATCCAAACTGGCATACCAAGGGACGCCTTGCGCCGTTGCCAGCGCTTGCGCTGCAGCGGAGGGGTCAACCAGCGCGCTGAGTCGACACTGCGGGCTTTGCGCAACCACCGCCGCATGCGTGCGGCCAATAGCACCTGCACCCACCACAGCGATGCGCAAGGGTCGCATGTCTAAACTGCCGTCGCAGCAGCAGTTGTCGTGTGTGCGCCGCCCAAAAACAAACGCTCCATTTGTGGATCAGCCAGAATCTCAACCGCTGATTTGTAGAGAACCAAACGGCCCGACTCCAAAGCAATGGCATTGTCCGAGCACTTCAGGGCGCTCTTGACGTTTTGCTCCACCATCAGCACCGTGGTGCCTTGGTCGGCCAGTTTTCGCAAAAGCTTGAACACGTCTTGCACCACCATGGGCGAGAGACCAATGGAAGGTTCGTCAATCAACAAGACCTTGGGACGAAGCAACAAAGCACGGCCAATTTCGAGTTGCTTTTGTTCACCGCCCGACAGCGACGAGGCCAATGAGTTCATGCGCTCTTTGACGCGCGGGAAAAACTCCAGCACTTCCGGAATGCGCTCGTGCGTCGTCTTCATGCCCAGCGTGATCCCGCCCAGCTCTAAATTCTCGTACACCGACAGCTGCCCAAACAAATTTCGACCTTGTGGCACAAAGGCGATGCCGCGTGCGAGTAGTTCTTTTTGGCTGGCACCAGTGATGTCTTCGCCATTCAAACGAACCTTGCCTTGGCGTGGCGTGAGCAAACCAAACAAGGTTTTAAGAACCGTTGATTTACCTGCCCCGTTGGGTCCAATCAGCAAGGTGATGGAGCCTTTGGCAACCGTGAAGGACAGGTTGTTCAAGATCATGAAGTCTTTGTACCCTGCGACCACATCGTCAAACTCAATACAGGGTGTTGCGTTGTTATCTTGTGTTGTCATGATCAGCTTCCCAAGTAAGCGTCGAGCACTTGTTTATTGGCACGAATCTCGGCCGGTGTGCCAATGGCCATCACCTTGCCTTCGACCATAACCATGATGCGATGACACAGGTCCATCACAAAGTCCATGTTGTGTTCAATCACGACAAAGCTGCTGGCCTTGCCATCTGCTCTTTGGCTTTTGTTTAAGTCTTTCAACAAGGTGCTGATGCCGCCCACCAACGAAGGGTTCACCCCCGCGCAAGGTTCGTCCAACAAGACCAAGTCGGGTTCACTCATGAAAGCCATGGCGATGTCTACCAACTTTTGCTGCCCGTAGCTCAACTCGCCCGCCTTCTTGTCTGCCACATGCCGGATGTGGAACTGGTCAATCAATGCGTCAGCACGGGCACCCAGGTTGGAATCAGAGGGTGCAAACATGCGACTAAACATCGTGCCTTGATGCTCTTGCGCAGCCACAATCAAGTTGTCGCGCACCGTCATCTTGCCAAACACCTGCAGTGTTTGGAACGTGCGTCCCACGCCGCGGTGGTTGAGCGCTAAGGGGCCGAGGTGTGTGACATCTTCACCGTTGAGTTCAATCTTGCCGGTGTCCGGCGTGATCTGACCCAACATGCTGTTGAACAACGTGGTCTTGCCCGAACCATTGGGGCCAATGACGCCAAAAATTTCACCCGGACGCACTTCGAAAGACACACCACCCACCGCTTGAATCGCGCCATAGGCCTTCTTCAAATCGGTGACCTTGAGAATAGGTTGAAGGTTTGAATTCGTCATGCTTTCACTCCTGACTGGCCGGCGCCGGCACGTGCCGCAGAAGCCTCACGCGACTGACGTTTGGCACGTATACGGTCTGGAATACTCAGCAAACCATCGGGCAACCAAATCATCAACATGACCACGGCTGTGCCGAACACGAACAAATACCAAGCTTGCGCAAAGCGCAACCACTCCGGCAAGATCACACCCACGGCAGCGCCAAGCAAGGGACCCAAGAAATAGCCAGGTCCACCCACCACCACCATGAGGTACATCATGATGGAGGCTTCCACCGTGAACGGTGCAGGGTCAATGAACTGGACCAAGGAGCCAAACAAACCACCGGCAATTCCGGCATAAGCCGCGCCGATTGCAAAGCTCAGCAAGGTGTAACCGCGAATGTCTACACCCAAGCTTTCGGCACGAATCGGGTTGTCACGCAAAGCGGTGAATGCCTTGCCCCAAGGTGAGTTCAGCAAGCCCCACAACAGCAAGCCCAGCACCACTGCAAACGCCAACACCAAATAGTAATAAGACAAGTTGCTGTTAAAACTGATGCCAAAGGCTTCGGGACGCGTGATGTTGTTGATGCCAAACGTACCGCCCGTGAGCCACTCTTCGTTGCGCATCACCAACCACACGGCTGTGTTGAAGCCCAACGTGGCAAACGCCAAGTAAATGGTTTGCACACGCAGTGCTGGAAAGCCCAAAGCCAAGCCCACCACAAAGCAACCCAATGCTGCGAGTGGCATGCCCAACCAGAAGCTGTAGCCCGCTTGCATCAAGATAGCGACGGTGTAGGCACCGATGCCAAAGAATGCCGCATGACCGAGTGACTTTTGACCGGCGTAACCGATGGTGAGGTTCAAGCCCATAGATGCGATCACGTAGATCAACCAATAGGTGAACAAATAAATACCGTGGTTCTTGAGCAGCGTGGGCACAAAAATGCAGGCGATGAGCCCCAAGAGCCCGGCAAGGATGGCGAGCTTCTTCATACTTTTCGCTCCACTTTTTTACCCAACAAGCCCTGTGGCTTGAACAAAATCACGACCATGAAAATGATCAAGGCCACCGCGTCTTTGTACGCAGGCGAAATGTAGGCCGCAGCCAAGTTCTCGCAGACCCCCACAAGCAAACCGCCCAACAAGGCGCCGCGTGAGTTGTTGAAACCGCCGATGATGGCGGCGAAGAAGGCCTTGTTACCCAAGGACCCCCCCATGTCGAACTTCGCGAGGTAAGTCGGCGTGACCAAGATGGCAGCAGCCGCAGCCAACAACGCATTG
>CAIODK010000133.1 GCA_903856995.1 uncultured Burkholderiales bacterium | reverse complement strand
TGGACAACCCTCACGACGAAGCCAACATCACAGCGGTGCGAGCCAAGGTTCATGCACTGACTTCGAAGTTTCCTGTTTACAAGTAACTTCTCTCAAACCCCCGCTCATTCGTGACGGGGGTTTTGTTTTTGGTAGTTTGTATTCGAGAAGGTTTCTCGCCGGATAGGGCACGGGTTGCAGGTACGCCAGCATGAGGAAGCGGCCAATACCAAATGCCCTCAGCGAGCCCAGCCCAAAAAGAAGCACACAAAAAAGCAAAAGAGAGCGCAAAAAATGAAATGTCCCTTCTGCGGTCACCTAGAAACCCAAGTCGTCGAAACCCGCATGTCCGAAGACGGCGACTCCATTCGCCGCCGTCGCCAATGCGGCGCCTGTGAAAAGCGCTACACCACCTACGAACGCCCCGACGTGAGCTTTCCGAACATCGTCAAAAAAGACGGTCGCCGAATTGATTACAAGCGTGAAAAGATATTGGAATCCATGAGCCTTGCCTTGCGCAAACGTCCCGTGAGTACCGAGCAAGTGGACAATGCCATTGAAC
This sequence comes from uncultured Burkholderiales bacterium, assembly GCA_903856995.1. GTDB lineage: Bacteria > Pseudomonadota > Gammaproteobacteria > Burkholderiales > Burkholderiaceae_C > Limnohabitans. The sequence continues at coordinate 2,880 of CAIODK010000133.1, read as the reverse complement.
GCATCGAAGAAAAGTTGCTGGCAGTGGGTCAACGTGAAGTCCCCTCCGCCCGCATTGGCGAGCTGGTGATGCGCGAGCTCAAAAAACTCGACAAAGTTGCCTACATCCGCTTTGCCAGTGTGTATCGAAGCTTCGAAGACATCGATGATTTCAAAAGCTTGGTGGACGAAGTTCGCAAGTAATTTTTGAGTTTTGGCGATGCGCTGAAAACCTCTTAAAACCTAGCATTTGCTGCATGCAACCGCTAGGTTTTTTTACGACTCAAACACCCTCCTCTCAAGGCTTCACGCTGGTGGAGCTCTTGGTGTGTTTGGCCCTTCTGGGCGTCATCTCTTCGTTTGCCATCCCTGGCTGGCTTCGTTTGCAAGAACGCAGCCGCGTTGAGGCCGCACGCGATCAACTGATGAACGATTTACAAACCGCACGCGTGCGCGCCCTACAACGCGGCGAGGCTCTGCAGCTAACTCGCTTGCGCGATTGCACATGGGCCTCATCCGCCGACAACGATTGGAGTTGTGGTTGGCAGCTCAGCACCAAGACCGCGCCGACCGTGCTGCACACATCGCAACTGCAGACGCCCTTGCAAGTGACGTTTGCCAAATCAGACCCACTCGACATCAGTCAACGGGGCGACCTTGGCACGGTGGGCGACCGCTGGGTCATCAAGTCGCGACAAACCACACTCAATATTGCCAACACCTTGTGTTTGAGCAGCGCCAGCCGTTTGCGCTGGCAATCGGGCGAGTCATGCAGCTAGCCCACACGCAACGCGGTATGCTCTTGATGGAGGCACTTATGGCTTTGGTCGTATTGGCGTTCGGCGTGCTGGGACTGCTTTGGATGCACCAGCAAACCTTGGCCCAACAACGCCAACAACTCATGCGTTCGGTGGCATCGGGTATTGCCGACGATCTGGCCGAACGCATGCGCCTAAACACACCGCAACGGGTGATGTATGCAAAAGCATGGGACAGCAGCTCGGCCACTGCTGCGTTTGATTGCAGCGCCACGGCCTGTTCTCGCCAAGACCTAGCGGCCTGGGACCTGCAGCAACTTCAACAGACGCTGCAAAGCCAACTTCCAGAAGGCGATGCGTCCGTGTTTGCCTTGCAAGGCGTCGCGGGCTGGTGGGGCATCGTCATCGCTTGGCGCGACGCCGCCGAAACCTACCGCACAGACACCACGTCAGGCACGCCCCCTTGCCCTGCACAAATGAGCTGCTGGCGTTTGTTCTTCAGGCCAGACCGGTGAAAAAATCAAACAGCACCAAAGGCTCACAACGCGGCTACACCTTGCCCGAGCTGCTGATTGGCATGGTCTTGGGCTTGTTGGTGATTGCTGCAGCCACCGCGGCCTATAGCACCAGCCAACAAACGCGGAACGCCATGGCCGCCGCCGATGCCGTTCACGCCAACGCACGCATCGCCCTGCGTAGCCTCCGAGAGCAAGCGCAGATGGCGGGTTCCGCCTATCTGAAAGACATCAGTAGTAACGGCAACTTCACCGTAGACCTATCGCCCAGCGAAGAGATGGGCCAAGCCGCGCTCGCAGGCCTCAACGGCACAAAATATGTCGAGAGCCTCACGCTCGGCCATTGGCATGCACTCGATGCCATTGATTGCCAGGGCAACACGGGCAGCACACACACCACCGTGCGCAACGACTACAAGATCAACACCAACAAAGAGCTGAGCTGCAAAGACCTGAACCTCACCAGCAGCACCTACCAAGCCTTGGCCGAGGGCGTGGAAGATTTCCAGTTGCGCTACGCCGAGCTCAACCCCAGCGCACAAACCATCCAATGGAAAACGGCAGACCAAGTCACCACCATGGCAAATGTATTGGCCATTGAGGTGTGTCTTCGGGTGATGAGCATCAACCCCGTCAACAACAGCAAACCCAACGCCAGCAGCAAAGGGTGCCAAGGCGAAGCACTCGCGGCCGATGGCCGCGTGCGTCGCACCTTCAAACGCGTCGTGGCCTTGCGCAACCGTGAGGGTGTATCGCCATGACACATTCAAGGCGTTGCCATGGTTTTGCGCTACCCACCCTGATGGTCATGCTCACCCTAGCCAGCATCGCCACGCTACTGGCTTTGCGCAACCTATGGGTGAACGACATGCTGCTGAACGCAGACGCTGACCAGTTTCGCATCCAACACAAAGCCGAGGCGGTGTTGCCCGTCGCCTTGGCGGATATTTTGGGAACAACGCCCACCCCCCGTCACACGGCAGGAAACGCCACCCAAACACACGCGTTCTTCCCAAACACCTTGGCGGACTACGAGGTCTTACGCCAGCGCTTAAACCTAGGCGCCTGTAACGCAGGCATATGCGCCCCCAACACACTCGATGCCAGCGCCACCAAAGCCAGTTACTGGAAAGCACAAACCGCGACCGCCATGGTTGTGGGCGCCATCGACACGCCGTATGGCGACAACACCGCTTGGTATTGGGTGGAGATATTTCCGCAGGCCAACTCCAGCAGCTTCGTCTATCGCATCACAACACTCGCCAACGGCGTCATGCCCGGCAGCAGCACCGTGATTCAAACCATCTGGGCGCGCAACAGCCTCACCGCCAACACAGGCCAATGGCACAGCTGGCATGTGCTGCACGATTAAGGGGCACCATGCAACACACCCACTCCTCTCAAGGTTTCACACTCATCGAATTGCTCATCGCGCTGGCCTGCGTGGCCACCCTTGCAAGCCTTGCGTGGCCCAGCTACCAAAACTTGATCGTGCGCAGCCAACGCGCACAAGCGCGTGCGTCCTTGCTACAAGCCGCGCATTGGCTAGAGCGCGCCGCCAGCGCCAACGGCAGCTACCCCGTCACTGGCGATGTGCCCGCCAGCGTGCTGCAAGTTGAAGGTCAGCGT
>CAIODK010000132.1 GCA_903856995.1 uncultured Burkholderiales bacterium | reverse complement strand
GCATCCAGCAGGTGTTGCACAAAGTCGTGCCCAGCAAAGTAGGCAAATTCACGTTTGCGCGCGGTGCCAATCGCATCGTCTGCTTGGGCAGACACCGCGGGGTGGCACATGATGAGCGCGGGTTTGTCTTGTGGCAAATTGGCCAACCAGCTTTGCATGTGCCGTGCGTAGTCTTCCATGCTGCCGTCAAAACCGTAAGCGCCTAGCAACGGGCCTACCGTGGGCCAAGCGTTGTGCTGCGCCCAGTCGCTGAGTGACTGCGCGCCCATAGCTGAAATAACTTTGGCTTTGAGGCCCGGCTGCGCCACCTGCGACACACGCACCCAAGGGCGCGAGGCAGAGGCGCCGTAACGGCGCATCAACACGTCGGCGAGGGCCTCGCGAAACACAGCAAATTGTTGGATGTGTTGGTGACCATCAATATGGTCAGGTGCGCTGTGCCAGTGCGATTCAAAGGCGTCGAGTTGACGTTCAATTTCGTCTTGCACTGCGGGCCGTTTGTACAGGCGCAAAGCTGCGCGGGCCATCACTTCCGACAAACCACTGCCGTGGCCCGCCGCGATGGCAAAGCTGCTGGTCCAGTCCAAATGCAAGCCCACGTCGAGGCGTTCGCGGACATCGCGCAAGCCCCCCACGTCTTCTGCCCAACGGGGTGACAAGCTCATCACACTGGTGGCACTCAAACGCCCCAACACAGCCAAGGCGACGATGCCTTGAGACACGGGCGCGTTGAGCGCGTAGTCGTCGGCACAGAGCACGACATTTTTGAATGCGTGTTGTGTCATGCGTCAACGCTCCAATACTTTGCGTGACCGTAATGGTCTTTGAGAAAGTCAATCCATAAGCGCAAGCGCAATGGCAAATGTTTGCGCTGCGAGAACACGGTGTAAATGCCGTTGGGTGGAGCCGCGAATTCTTCCAGCACGGGCACCAGTTGCCCGCTGCGAATTTCAGCTTCCACTTCCCACGTGCTGCGCCACGCAATGCCGTAACCAGCCAAACACCAGTCATGCAGCACTTGGCCGTCGGAGCAGTCCATAGGGCCGCTCGGGCGAAGGTGGATCACTTCATGCGTGCGGCCCTCGCTGCTCTTGCTGCTGACGGGCACACGAAAGGCCCAGCCACGCGTTTGCGAGGCGTCGCTCGACAGCGTCAAGCACCGAAAACGCATCAAATCACTTGGCGCTTGCGGGCTACCGTAACGTTTTAAAAACTCAGGGGTAGCGACGCACAAGCGGCGGTTGTCGGCCATGCGTACACTGACCAGCGACGAATCGGGCAAATCCCCCACGCGCACGGCGCAGTCGAAGCCCTCGGCGGCCAGATCGACCACGCGGTCGCTGAGGTTGAGCGACACGGTGACGTCGGGGTGCATGCTGTGAAATTTGGGGACCAACGGCGCCACATGACGACGGCCAAAACCAGCCGGTGCCGTGATGCGCAAATGACCGCTTGCTTTCAAACCGCCCGCGCTCACACTTGCCTCAGCATTGGCCACGTCGGCCAGCAAGCGTTGGCAGTCTTCTAAGAAAGCAGTGCCTTCGTGTGTGAGGGTGATGCGGCGGGTGGTGCGCACCAAGAGCTTGACGCCCAGGTGGCCTTCCAGGCTGTCCAAGCGTCGCCCCATGATGGCGGGTGCCACGCCCTCTGCTTTGGCCGCAGCGGTCAAGCTACCCTTCAGCGCCACTGACACGAAAGACTCAAAGGCTTTGAGTTTGTCCATGGGTCAATTATCCACGGGCCACGTATGAGAGTGTCCCAACCTAGAATCGGGCGCATGAACCCCACCTCACCCGTACCCCAGCCCAGTCAGATTGCCCGCACCTTGGCCCAACTAGAGCACCTTGCGCCGGCATGGTTTGCCTTGGTCATGGGCTGGTGCGGTTTGTCGCAAGCGTGGTTGCGCGCTACCGATGCGTTCGGCGATACAGCCCTTGGACTGGGCTTGGTCGGCGCGATCTTTGCGCTGTTTATTTTTGTCCTGTTGTGTATCTCGTGCGTGTTGCGCTTGACGCTACACCCCCAAGCCGTTGCGGCAGACCTGCGCCACCCTGTGCGTCATGCATTCATGGGCACCCTGCCGCTGTGCCTCATGCTCTTGGCGGGCCTAGGCGTGACGTTGTTTTGGAACACCTCACGCACGTTCGACACCGTGCTGACATTTGTGTGGTGCGTAGGCTCGGTACTCGAGCTTGCAGCCTCGGTGTGGGTCGTCGCACGATGGCTCAACAGCACGGACCAGGGCGGTTTGCAGTGGGCCATGTTCACGCCTGTGTTTTTTATTCCGGTCATTGGCAATGTTCTGGCGCCGCTGGCAGGCGTCCCCCTCGGCTTAGAAACTTGGGCGACGGCCCAATTTGGCATCGGCTTACTGATGTGGCCGGTATTGCAAACCATGCTCATCGTCCGCATGACGCAAGCAGGCCCGCTGCCCCCGCGCATGAGTCCCACCCTGTTCATCACCATGGTCCCCCCGTCCATCGTTGGGTTGTGCTTTTTGCAACTCGATGCGCCCGTGAGTTTGGCTTGGGGGACATGGGGCATTGGCTTGTTCTGCTTCGCCTTGTCGCTGACGCAAATCCACACCATCTTGGCGCAACCCTTTGGTTTGCCACACTGGGCCATGAGCTTCCCCATGGCCGCCTTCACGACCATCACGCTACGCATGTCACAAGAGGCCGGCGGTTCATGGCTGCAACTGCCTGCGACACTGATGCTGGCGGTCACCTCGTTGCTGATTTTGGGATTAACGCTCAACACTTGGCGCGCCTTGCGCCACGGGCAATTGCTGGTGCCAGAGAAATAGCCCACCCAATGTGGGATTACCCACGTATTTGTCACGACAGCCAAAAATCTGGCGGTGCAATGAACCCCGCGCAATCCAATAAGATTCGTCCTGATTACCCTTTTTTGTTTTATCCCGAGAGACCTCACCATGAGCCAAGACACCACCAAACGCACACACGTGCGTAGTTTGCAAGTTGCCAGCAACCTGTACAAATTCATCGAAGCCAAAGTGCTGCCAGATACTGGCGTGAGTAGCGAGAAGTTCTGGGCTGGCTTCGATGCCATCGTGCAAGACTTGGCTCCTAAAAACATCACCTTGTTGGCTGAGCGCGATCGCTTGCAACTTGAGATGGATGCCTGGCACAAACAAAACCCCGGCCCCATCGGCAACATGAAGGCCTATCGCAAGTTCTTAGAAAAAATCGGCTACCTCGTACCTCAACCTGAGAAGCTCAAGATCTCCACCAAAAACGTGGATGCGGAATTGGCATTGCAAGCAGGCCCACAGCTGGTGGTGCCCGTGCTTAACGCACGTTACGCATTGAACGCCGCCAACGCACGCTGGGGCTCCTTGTATGACGCGTTGTATGGCACAGACGCCATCTCAGAAGCTGGTGGCTGTGAAAAGGCCGGCGCTTACAACCCCAAGCGCGGCGCCAAAGTGATTGACTATGCTCGCAACGTGCTGGACCGCACGGCCGCATTGAAGAGCGGCTCACACGTCGACTCGACAGGCTATGCGGTGGTGAACGGTGAATTGATCGTCACACTCAAAGGCGGCAAGACCACCAAGCTGGCCAAGGCAGCTCAATTTGTGGGCTTTCAGGGCAAGATGGCTGAGCCATCGTCTGTGCTGTTTGTGCACAACGGCTTGCACCTGGATTTGCAAATTAACCGCAGCACCGCGATTGGCGCAACCGACCCAGCCGGCGTGAGCGACCTGATTGTGGAAGCCGCTTTGTCGACCATCCTCGATTTGGAAGACTCAGTAGCCGTGGTCGATGCGGACGACAAAGTGCTGGCCTACAGCAACTGGTTGGGCATCGTCAAAGGCAGCTTGACCGAGTCCGTTGAAAAGGGTGGCAAGACATTCACACGTGGCTTGAACCCAGACCGCGTTTACAAAGGCAAGGACGGCGAGCCCGTTGTCCTGCACGGCCGCGCTTTGCTGTTCCTGCGCAACGTGGGTCACTTGATGACCAACCCCGCCATTCTGTACACCGGCAAAGATGGTCAAACCCACGAGATCCCCGAAGGCATTTTGGATGCTGTGGTCACCACCACCATCGCCTTGCATGACCTGCAAGGTCACGGCAAAAAAGGCATTCGCAATTCACGCACAGGCTCGGTCTACATCGTCAAACCCAAAATGCACGGCCCCGCCGAAGTGGCGTTTGCTGGTGAGCTGTTTGGTCGTGTGGAAAAAGTGTTGGGCTTGCCAGACAGCACCGTCAAGCTGGGCATCATGGACGAAGAGCGTCGCACCAGCGTGAACTTGAAGGCCTGTATCGCAGCGGCTTCCAGCCGTGTGGCGTTCATCAACACAGGCTTCTTGGATCGCACCGGCGACGAGATGCACACCGCCATGCATGCAGGCCCGATGCTGCGTAAGGGCGACATGAAGTCCAGCGCATGGATTCAGGCCTACGAGAAAAACAACGTGTTGGTTGGCTTGTCCTCCGGCTTGCGCGGCAAGGCACAAATCGGCAAAGGCATGTGGGCCATGCCCGACTTGATGGCCGAGATGTTGAAGCAAAAGATTGGTCACCCCAAAGCTGGCGCCAATACCGCTTGGGTGCCAAGCCCAACAGCGGCTGTTTTGCACGCCATGCATTACCACCAGATCAAAGTTACCGACGTGCAAAAAGAGTTGGAGAAGGTCGACTACAACAAGGTGCGTGACAGCATCTTGAACAACCTGCTGCAAGTCCCCGTGGCTGCCAAGCCCAACTGGAACGCTGCGGAGAAACAGCAAGAATTGGACAACAACGTGCAAGGCATCTTGGGCTACGTCGTGCGCTGGATTGACCAAGGCGTGGGCTGCTCGAAAGTGCCTGACATCCACAACGTGGGCCTGATGGAAGACCGCGCCACCCTGCGCATTTCTAGCCAACACATCGCCAACTGGTTGCACCACGGTGTGGTGACGCCCGCGGAAGTCAAAGCCACCTTTAAGCGCATGGCCTCCGTGGTGGACAAACAAAACGCAGGTGACGCGCAGTACCAAAAAATGGCCGGCCGCTTTGCCAAGGCCCCTGCGTACCAAGCCGCCCTCGACTTGGTATTCAAAGGCAAAGAGCAGCCCAGCGGCTACACCGAGCCTTTGTTGCACGCTTGGCGCTTGAAGGTAAAAGCCGGTCAGGTTTGATGCCCGTCAAGTGACGCCTCTTAAAACGGCTCCTTCGGGGGCCGTTTTTATGAGCGCAGCACACTATCATTCCCTCTTTCATCTTTGCCTCAAGGCACGACCATGGCCAACACGTTCATCAGCACCACGCTTCGCTTCGCCTTACGCACCTTGGTCGGGTTGGTTTTGACCGTGCTCATCGGTGTGGGCCTGTACCTGCTGTTCTCCTTTAACTTCACGTACTCCAAAGGCGAGAGCGTGGGCTATGTGCAAAAGCTCTCCTACAAAGGTTGGATTTGTAAAACATGGGAAGGCGAGCAGGTACGTGCTTTGTCCATCGTTCCCACGGTCCCTGAGAAGTTTGCGTTCACCGTGCGCGATGCCGCCGTGGCGGATCAAATCAACGCGCACATCGGTCAAAAAGTAGTGATTGAATACGAGCAACACAAAGGCTTGCCCTCTTGCTTTGGCGAGACCGAATACTTCATCTCGAAGGTCACGTCCGCCCCTGGCGAGTAAGCGGCCTAAGGTGCGCGCGTGGGCAGTGGGTAGACCAACTGCTGCAAGTGACGCACATTCTTGTTGACCTGCACCCACCATTTGCTGAATGAGTCCATCGGTTTGTCGAGGTGACGAAACAAACGGGGTGCTGGCCTGATCTGCACCGAGGCTTCTGACAAATCGGCAAGACACGCATGCGCCACCGTTTGGACGCTATGGGCATGCGACAAGGCTTGCACCACGTCCGCCTGAGTGCCAAACCAGCGGTGCGGTGTGATCGCCTCCATTCGTGCGCCCACAAAATCCCAGCGCAAAGCATTCCAAGGGTGTGCACCGGCATATTCTGCAAACACCACAGCGACGCAAACCACCTCGGCGGGCAAGTCTGCAGGCACATCGGCCAGCGCCCACGGATGCACCAACCACACCTGTTTGCCTTCGACATCAGCGGCACGCGGCGCGACAAAACCTAGCGTGGCGGGAGGTGCGTGCAACACCTCGGGTTCATCCCACGCCAAGTCCTCACCGTTCACTTGTGCCACGGTGGCTGGACTGGCGGCCAAAATTTCTAACAACTCCTGACTCACATCAATCGACGTGCCTCGGCTGAACCACGCAACAGGGGCAAATTTTTCGATGCTCTCGGCATTGAACAAATAGGGCTTACTGCTTCCGGTCGCAGCCACCCATTGCCAACTGAGATAGTTGCTGGCCAAATCACCGTCGAGCAAATGGCTGTACATCCAATCGGCCGCGACGCGCCAATGCACCTTGCGCAAATGCACCACATAGCTCGCCAGCCACAGGCGTGCGTGGTTGTGCAAGTAGCCGGTCGTGTAGAGCATGCGAATGGCGTTGTCAATCACGGGCACACGGGTGCGAGCATGGCGCACATCATCTGGGATGTCGGTGCTGTAGTCCGCCTCTGGCAACACACCTTCATGCAGTGACTGCGCAATGCCGTCACCCAAATGGTGGTGCATGTGCTGGAAGTATTCTCGCCAGCCGAGCTCATAAATCAATTTGTGCTGCACGCCCAAGCGATGGTGGTGGTACATCGCACTGGCCACATACGGCACCGTCAAAAACCCATGCGTGAGGTACGGCGACAAATGCGTCACAGCACCATCTAAGGCATGGCGTGTTTGTGCGTAGTCCTTAGGACTCACGTGATTCAAACGCTCTTGTGCAGCTTCAGGTGTGGGTGGGAATTCGTACATATTTCTCGTATTGTGTCTTGTCCGTCTGGCTACACTTAGACTATGACTAGTTTGATCCTCGCGTCTGTTGATGTTTGCGCCTGTCCCCTGTGTGGCAAGCCCAACTTCATCTGATTAAATCCCATCATGTGTCAACTGCTAGGCCTTAACTGCAAAAACCCCACGGATGCGACATTCAGCTTCAGTGGTTTCGCGCAGCGCGCTGGTGTGACGGACCACCACGCGGATGGTTGGGGCATTGCATTCTTTGAAGGCTCAGAACAGGACCGTGGGTTGCGGCACTTCATTGACCACTTGCCTGCCAGCACATCCCCAGTGGCGGAGTTGATTCGTAAATACCCCATCAAGAGCCGCAACGTTATTTCGCACATCCGCAAAGCCACCCAGGGTGTGGTCTCGCTGGAAAACTGCCATCCGTTTGTGCGCGAGCTTTGGGGTCGCTATTGGGTGTTTGCCCACAACGGCAACCTTGAAAGCTACGCATCTCGGTTGCATGGTGGCTTCAAACCTGTGGGCCACACGGACAGTGAGCAAGCATTTTGTTGGTTGATGCAAGAACTGGCCAAATCACATGCCAGCATGCCCTCGATTGAGGAACTCACCCTCACCTTGAAAGAGCTGGTGCCACAGCTTGCCAAGCACGGCACTTTCAATTTCTTACTCTCCAATGGCCAGGCCCTGTGGGCGCATGCCTCGACCCAACTCTTCTACATTGAACGCAAACATCCGTTTGCCACGGCCACCTTGAGTGACCAAGCCCTGAGCATCAACTTTGCGGAATACGCAACGCCCGACGACCGTGTGGCAGTGGTGGTGACCGCCCCACTGACCAGCAATGAGGTGTGGACGCCGTTTCAGACGGGGGAATTGAAGGTGTTTGTAGACGGGCAGCTGCGGGGTTAAGCCGCTGCAGCCTCTAAGGCCTCGATGAACATGGCGGCCACGTCGAAGCCGGTTTGGTCAAAGATTTCTTGGAAGCACGTGGGGCTGGTGACGTTGATTTCGGTG
>CAIODK010000131.1 GCA_903856995.1 uncultured Burkholderiales bacterium | reverse complement strand
CCGAGTAAGTGGGGCGGAGCAAAAATGACGACGCCAAAGTCAAAAGTAGAGGTAAGGCTGGAAAAGTTGCGATATGCAACTTTCTATATTATGAGAGGCCTGCGAACTATTCGTGTAATAACCGTGTAATTGATGCTTTAGGTTAAAAGCATTTTATAAGTCGTTGAAATTAAACGACTTTTTTATCAAGGTAATGGGGGTTTTCCTAATGCCGCGGACTTAACAGTCCGGCGCTCTACCAACTGAGCTATCGAGGAATATATTTGGTTTTAGAAGCAATAAACAGGTACATATTTACTCTACAGAGAGTGAGCTGAGCTGTTTTGCTAGACGCTCATTGTAGCAAAAAAATGTTGTGATTTTGAAGAGGGGCAAATTTTTCAAACAAGGCCTGTAAATGGCGGCCCATGGTGACCTAGCTTGCAATATGGACAGGCAATGTCACTGTAAAGACGGCGCCTGTGTGGTTGGCGTCGTGATGGCTGAGGGTGCCATCATGGCGTTCGACGATGAACTTTGAAAGCCATAAGCCAAGCCCCATTCCTTTGCCTCGCGCGCTGTAGCTCATCAGGTTGAACAATGCAGGCATGGCTTCTTCGTCGACGCCTGGGCCATTGTCCGTGATGATGATTTTTGCAATTCTCCCATCCACCAGTGTTTGGATTAGGACGCGTGGATTTGGGGTTGGCTGCGTCATCAGCGCATTGACTGCGTTGCCCAACAAGTTCATGAGAACGTGCTGTAGTTCCCCTGTATTGATCAAGACAGAAGTCGAAGCATTCAGGTCAAGTTCGATCAATATTTTCTCTTGCTTGGCTTTATGTAAATAAATCGAGGTGGTCGACTTCACAAAATCATCTAGATTGGTGACCGCATACTTGTTGACGGTGTTTGTGAAAATTCCACGCAAGGCAACAATGATGTCTGAAGCCCGCTTGTTGTCTTCTTGAATGAATGTGAGCAACTCGATCGCGCTTGCATCAGCATTGCTGTTTTGAAGTTGCTGTTGGAGGGTTGATGTATTGAGTTCGATGCCGAGTAATGGTTGCATCAACTCGTGCGAAAGTGATGCCGATAAAGCGCCTGTTTCGACCAGTTTTTTGGTCTTCACCAAATCTGAGATCAGGACATCACGTTCCGTTAAGAGCATATTGATCTCAGCGTTTTCGTTTCTGATGTTTGCAGATTCGAGGGCGAGACGTTCAGTCCAAAACCCAGTCATCGTGATGTAGCTGAGAACGCTCAGGCTAAACCAAGCCCAGCGTAGGGACGCCGTCATAAATGGCTCTTCATACAGGTGGATGTTCGTGGTCGTTGGTTCAATGAGAATCATGCTCAACCGAAGAGTTGCAAGGAGAAGTTCCAAGGCAATGGTCCATTTAAGGATCTGTAATTGTTTGGATTTGTTGATCTTTGTGATTCGAAGAAGTTCAACGAACTCCCACACCAAAAAACACATACTGGTACCAACCAGCCATGTGACGCGCATTTGGAAAGTGCCGAGTTGCCGGATGAGTTCAAACAAAGCGCCATGCACTAAAACAATGCTGGGTATTAAAACCTTTAACCTTTGAGTGATTGGCTGATTGAGCGATCGACAGCACAACGCGAAATAGGCGTAACTTGCTAAAAATAAACTGTTCGCAATGGTTAGCAAGTAAAGAGTGATGTGCGGAGCTATGGCAAAACTTAAATACGACGCCGTTGCAAGCACGAGTGACGCGATCCAATATGAGTTTGGCTTCAAGGATGACCTTGACCTCAAATGCGGAACTGCACTCGCCAAAATACCCATCAACATGACGGAGGCCATGAGGAAAATTGTTTCGTTTGGGTATTTCATGTTCTACAAATGCGCGGTGAGTTCATCTCGATACGGCATTGCAGTTTAGTGTGTCGACGCATACGCCAGTTGGCGTATGCGTTTCACTGGTCAAAGACGAAATTGAACGGTGGCACGGAGGGTTCTTGGCGCACCTGCATAGAGGTAGTAGTGACCGAATTGTTTGGGGGACTCGCGCCAGTAACGTTTGTCTTCCAGGTTGTCGATGGCCAGCGTCCAAGTGGATGCCATGTTGTTCACCTTGGTGTCGTAGTGAGCCGAGGCGTCAAACGTCGTCCAGCTCGGCAGCATGACGCTGCCGTCTTCCGTGACATTGCGCTGGCCTTCATGCGATACCCGCAGGCCCGTGCGCAATCCGGGGATGCTGGCGTAACGGTATTCGGCCATGCCACGCATGACAAACTTTGGCACGTTCAGCGGCGTTGTTCCTACGTGGTTTGAATTTTGTACGACATCAGAAATTTTGGCTTGCAACCACTGAGCCGTTGTTCCGAATTTCCATTGATGGTCTGTCCAATTT
>CAIODK010000130.1 GCA_903856995.1 uncultured Burkholderiales bacterium | reverse complement strand
TTTTAGCCCACCCTCCCGTTGGGGTCGGTGCTTTGACCGCCTTGTTGGCTTCGTGAGGATGTCTGTTTTGCCAAATACTTCCCCCGTTGGTTTGACCCAAGCGCAGGCAAAGCAGCAGCTGATGTCGGATGGCCCGAATGAATTGGAGGCAGCGCACAGACGCACATTTTTACGACGACTTGTGGGCTTGTTGCGCGAACCCATGTTTGCCTTGTTGGTCTTGGCTGCATCGCTTTATCTCGTGCTCGGCGATTTAACCGAAGGCGCGACGCTGTTCGTCTTTGTCTTGGCTGTGATTGCGCTCACGTTTTATCAGGAGGGTAAGTCTGAGGCGGCGATTGATGCGTTGCGTCAATTGAGTCAGCCTTATGCCCAAGTGGTGCGTGATGGGCAAAGTATGAAGGTGCCTTCGCGTGAGGTGGTGGTGGGGGACTTGCTGCATATCTCTGAAGGGGATCGCATTGCTGCTGATGCTTGGCTGCTTGAGTCCGACCAGTTGCAAGTCGACGAGTCGATGCTGACGGGGGAGTCTTTGGCTGTGACCAAGCAGAGTGCAGGGTTTGATCAAGCTCTGTCACAAAGCCAGCAACCTGGAGGCGATGAGTTGGCGAGCGTGTTTGGTGGCACCTTTGTGATTCGGGGGCAGGGGTTGGCTCTTGTCACGGCCACGGGGATGCGTGGTCAGATTGGCCGCATCGGTCTGTCACTGAATCAAATTGAAAGCGCCTTGACGCCGCTGCAAAAACAAATCACTAGATTGGTCCATGTGTTGGCGTGGATCACTTTGAGTTTGTGCGTGGTGATGGTTCTCACGCTCGGACTTCGCAACGGCGCTTGGTTGCCTGCGTTGCTATCTGGCATTGCGCTCGCCATGGCTCTCTTACCCGAAGAGTACCCCGTGGTGTTGGCCATTTTCCCTGCCTTGGGCGCACGGCGCTTGGCGAAGGAAGGAGTACTGACGCGACGTATCAACGCGATTGAAACGCTAGGTGCGACCACGGTTTTGTGCACGGACAAAACCGGAACCTTGACTGAAAATCGAATGAAAGTGGCCACCTTGGCTGTAGGGCCTGCCACTGCGCCATGCTTATTCACGGTGAACGGCGAGCCTTTGCCAGAGGCGTTTCATGGCTTGGTCGAGCATGCCATTTTGGCCAGTGCACCTCAGCCGTTTGACCCTATGGAAGTTGCATTTCATGCGTTAGGACAAGCGTTTCTGACAGATACCGTGCACGTGCATCGCGATTGGGCTTTGGTGCAAACCTATGCCTTAAGCCCGGCCTTGCGCGCCATGTCGCATGTGTGGCGCGCCAGTCAAGATCAAGCGCACATCGTTTCAGCCAAAGGCGCACCAGAGGCAGTGATGAGTTTGTGCCACATGTCGGCAGAGATGCAAACCCAATGGGCGCAAGTGATGCATGCGATGGCCTCAGATGGGCTGCGCGTGTTGGCTGTGGCGCAAGGTGCATTTGAGGGCGATGCTTGGCCGAGCTCTTCGCACGATTTTGATTTTGAGTGGCTGGGCTTAATTGGGTTGAGCGATCCGTTGCGTACTGAAATCCCGCAAGCCATCGCTGATTGCCATTCGGCCAGCATCAAAGTCATCATGATCACCGGTGACTACGCACAAACCGCGCGTGTCATTGCCAATCAAGCTGGCTTGCAGGAAGGCGGAACGTTGACAGGCGATGCGATCGACGCGTTGTCCGATGACGCCTTGTGTGAATCTATCCAAACGGTGAGTGTCTGTGCCCGCATTTCACCCAATCAAAAGTTACGTATTGTTCAAGCGCTCAAGCGCAACGGTCACGTGGTCGCGATGACGGGTGATGGGGTGAATGATGCGCCCGCACTCCGCGCTGCGCATGTGGGCATTGCCATGGGGGCGCGTGGCACCGATGTGGCGCGTGAGGCGGCATCATTGGTGCTGGTGGATGACAACTTTGCGTCAATCGTCAAAGGTATTCGATTGGGGCGCCAGATTTTTGGCAACCTTCAAAAGTCCATGGCCTATATTTTTGCGATTCACATTCCGATTGCAGGTTTGTGCTTGCTGCCCATGCTGTTTGCGTTACCGCCATTGCTGCTGCCATTGCACATTGCCTTGCTCGAACTGGTCATCGACCCCTCGTGCTCCATTGCATTTGAAAATGAGCCAGCCGACATCGACGTGATGCAGCGCCCCCCAAGAGACACCTTGGCCCCGATTTTTGGATTTGGACAGATCTTGGCCTCTTTTTTTCAGGGGCTGGGTGTATTAGCTGTCATTGGCATCGCGTATGAGATGGCGAGCGTTTTTTCAGTTGAGGTGCAACGGGCCATGGTGCTCATCACCTTGGTGGCGGCAAATGCCGTCTTAATCATGGTCAATCGATCGCAAACGGGCGGGCTATTGACACGTTTACGCATCCGAAATCCAGTGGCGCTTTGGGTGATTGCCTTTGCGCTGGGGCTGGTCTTGTTGGGCGTTTATGTGCCTTGGTTGGCTGCACCACTTAAATTGGCACCTCTCAGCGCAACCCAGTTGACTGGGGCTTTGGGCTTAGGGGTCGCCAGCGCCATGGGCGCATGGGTCTCCCAGTATTGGCTTAGGTATGATGCGTGATTCAAAGGAGCTCGCATGGCTGATATCAATCCAACCAACAACAACCTCGTGATCGGTGAGGGCGTTACTTTCAAGGGTTCTATTTCTGCACCCGGCAAAGTCGTGATCAACGGCAACGTGAGCGGCGAATTGATTGCCGACGATTTGTTGATTGGCACCAAGGGTCAAGTGACTGGCACCGTTCGTGCCCGCGAAATTGATGTGCATGGTGAACTCAACGAAGACATCGTTTGTAAAGACCACTTGTTGATTCACAGCACTGGCAAAGTGTCGGGTACCTTGGAGTACCACGAGTTGGAAATCCAACGCGGCGGTAAGTTCAAAGGCAACATGAGCCAAAAATAATCGGTTCTGAGTCGTGACTCTGAACCGATTTGCCAATAGGCGCGAAGCCTTTTGGCGTGGCATTCGTGATGCCTTGGGTGCCCCCGTCCTTGTTCTGTTTGCAGGCATGATCGGTTTTGGTGCGATGGGGCATACCCATGGTTTTGATGCTTGGACCATGGGCCTCACCAGCTTGCTCATGTTTGCTCTACCCGGACAGGTGGTGATGTTAGAGATGTTCATCTCTGGCTCCTCGTTGCTGGCCATCGGTTTTGCGGTGACGCTGACCTCGACGCGCTTTGTCACCATGGTGGTGACACTCTTTCCCCAGCTCCATCGACGTGACCGTAACCCCTTGTTGTACGTGTGGGTGCATATGTTGGCCATGACGGCGTGGGCCGTGTCGATGCGCGAATTCCCCGCAATGGCACCTAAGTACCGTTTGAATTACTTCATCGGCTTGGCGTTACCGTGTTGGCTGATTTCCCCAATCGGAACCGTGTTGGGTTATTTCGTTGCAGGCTGGGTGCCAGTTGCTGTCACGCTGGGCTTGGTGTTCATCAATCCCTTGTTTTTCTTACTCACCTTCACCGACGTTAAACCCTGGGTCAACCGCATGGCCATTGGTTTGGGCTGTGTGTTGGGGCCTGTGTTTTATGTGTTCGACGCCGACAGCAGCTTGCTCTTGACTGGGTTGGTGGCGGGAACCTTGGCTTACTTCATCGACCGGCAATGGCTGCGTCTACAACCGACAGAGGTGCAAGGATGACGGTTGATTTGCAGGGCTCGGGTGTTTGGCTGGCACTCAGTGCCGCCTGTATAGGTACCTATATTTGTCGTGCGGCCGGCGTGAAGCTGTCGGGGCATATCCATCAAGACAGCGAAGTGTTTCGCTGGCTCTCTGCGGTGACTTACGCCATGGTGGCGGCGCTGACGGTTCGTATGATTTTGATGCCACTTGGTTTGCTGGCGACTGTGCCCGTGCTCTTGCGGGTTTTGATTTGTGCGCTCAGCGTAGCGGTGATGGTGTCTAGCCCGCAACGCCGCTTGGTCCCCGCCTTATTGACGGGTACTTTGCTGATGCTGGCCTATGGCGTCTGGCGAACAAGTCCTTAAGCCCGCGACGCTTGCTGTTGCGCGAACCTACAATTCGCGTGCAACCCTAAGGCATCATGAATATTCTGATTTCCAACGACGACGGCTTTCAAGCCCCCGGCATTGTGGCCCTGTACGAAGCGCTCAAGGACTTGGGTCGCGTTGAAGTTGTGGCGCCGGAGCAAAACAACAGTGCCAAATCCAACGCATTGACCTTGCATTCGCCGCTGTACGTGAGTCAAGCCAGCAACGGCTTTCGTTATGTGAACGGAACGCCTGCTGACTGTGTGCACATTGCCTTGACAGGCTTGCTTGATTACAAACCCGACTTGGTGGTGTCCGGTATCAACAACGGTGCCAATATGGGCGACGACACCATTTACTCTGGAACTGTGGGCGCGGCGATGGAGGGGTATTTGTTTGGCGTTCCCGCGATGGCGTTCTCTCAAGTGGAGAAGGGCTGGGGCCATCTCGATGCGGCTGCCGCCAAAGCGCGTGAGTTGGTCCAGCAAATGATGGCACAAGGTCATATTTCTGGGGCTCCATGGTTGTTGAACGTGAACATTCCCAATCAGCCGCTGGCACTCATCAAACCCTTGCGTGTCACGCGTTTGGGGCGCCGCCACTCGGCTGAGAGCGTCATTACACAAACCAGTCCGCGTGGCGAAACCATGTATTGGATTGGCAGCGCAGGTGCAGCCAAGGACGACAGCGATGGCACGGACTTTCACGCCACGTTTGAAGGCCACCTGTCCGTCACGCCACTGCATGTGGACTTGACGGAGCATGCCAAATTGCCTGAGTGGTCGCGTCGCTTAAGCGGAACTACGGCATGAAGCAGCGGCCCAGTTTCCCTGCACGCCTAGATTCAGGCAAACCTCAGGTTGCGCCCAAGACCTTGCTAGGTGCGACGCGTGTGGTAGCGGCGCCATCGTCGCGCGTCAAGCCTGTGACCTTGGTCAGCCCTACGGGCGTGGGTTTAGAGTCCTCCACCATTCGTGCACGCATGGTCAAAAAGTTGGCAGAGCAGGGCATTCAGGATGCGGTGGTGCTGGACGCCATGAACCGTGTGGAGCGGCACCGATTTGTCGACAGCGCCTTGGTCAACCAAGCGTACGAAGACACGAGTTTGCCGATTGGCTTGGGCCAAACCATTTCCAAACCCAACGTGGTGGCACGCATGATTGCGCTGCTGCGAGAAGCACCCGGCTTGCAAGGCGAGCCCTTGTTGGGCCGCGTGTTGGAGATTGGCACCGGATGTGGCTATCAAGCTGCTGTGCTGGCATGTGTGGCGCGCGAGGTCTACAGCATTGAGCGGTTGCGCGGTTTGCATGACAAAGCCCGTGAAAATCTGCGCACCCTGCGTTTACCCAACCTGCATGTGATTTTTGGTGATGGCATGGTGGGTTACGCACAAGGCGCGCCCTACAGCGCGATTATTTCTGCCGCTGGCGGTGAGTCCGTGCCGCAAGCTTGGATTGATCAGCTCGCCATGGGGGGGCGATTGGTCGCCCCGACGCACACCAGCACGGGCCAACAAGCATTGGTTGTGATTGATAAAACGCCCCAGGGCTTGCAACAAACTCTCCTCGAAGCGGTGAACTTTGTGCCTCTAAAATCAGGCATTGCTTGATTGGGAGAAATACGAATGTTTCGTGCCGGAATGTGGGGGCTTGCAGCCCTAGTGACAGCTGTTGCGCTGTCGGGTTGCGCCAACAAAGGCCGACTCGCGCCAGTGGATGAGCACTCCATTGGGGGTGCTTACGGTTCCTCGCGCGTGCTGCCTGGAGCTGAAAATGCGGGCAAGCCTGGCTATTACACCGTCAAGCCGGGCGACACCCTGATCCGCATTGGCATGGACAACGGTCAAAGCGGGCGTGACATCGCGCGCTGGAATAAGTTGGACAACCCCAACTTGATTGAATCAGGGCAAGTGTTGCGCGTGGCGCCACCTGCGCCTGAAGTGTCGGTCGCACGTCCAGTCGCATCGACTGGCGCTGCATCAACGGCTACGCCTGCTGCATCGGCGTCAGTCGCGCCTGCTGCGCTTGCTGCGCCTTCCGCCGCTGAGGAGGCGGTCAACTTCCAATGGCCCGCTCGCGGCAACCTGATTTCTGGCTTTGACGAGACGAAAAACAAAGGCTTAGACATTGGCGGTAAATCGGGTGACCCTGTGTCGGCTGCAGCGGATGGTCGTGTGGTCTACGCCGGTGCGGGCTTGCGTGGTTATGGCAACCTCATCATCTTGAAGCACAACAACACCTACTTGACGGCGTATGCCCATAACCAGACTTTGTTAGTGAAAGAAGACCAAGTCATCAAGCGTGGTCAGAAGATTGCCGAAATGGGCAACAGCGATGCCGATCAAGTGAAGCTGCATTTTGAAATTCGCCGTCAAGGCAAACCGGTTGACCCCGCTAAATACTTGCCAGGCAACTGATGACTGAGATCGCGACAGAAAAAAAATGGCCAGACAACACGCTCACCATTGAATCGATGGATCTGGATGCGCAAGGCGTGGCGCATAGACCCGATGGCAAAGTGGTGTTCGTTGATGGTGCTTTACCTTTTGAGGTGGTGCGCGCCAACGTGCACCGCAAGAAAGATAACTGGGAAAAAGCGTCCTTGCTCGAAGTGTTGCATGAGTCATCCCAGCGCGTGACGCCCGGGTGCCCGCACTTTGGCTTACACGCAGGGTCCTGCGGCGGCTGCAAGATGCAGCATTTGGACGCCTCGGCTCAAATCGCAGTCAAGCAACGCGCCTTAGAGGACAACCTCTGGCACTTGGGCAAGGTCAAGCCTGAGACGGTGCTACGCCCGATTCAAGGCCCCGCTTGGGGCTATCGTTACCGTGCGCGTTTGTCGGTGCGTTACGTGGTGAAAAAAGGTGAAGTGCTGGTGGGTTTCCACGAACGCAAAAGCCGCTATGTGGCCGACATGCGCCAATGTCCCATCTTGCCGCCGCATGTCGATGCCATGCTCTTGCCCTTGCGCAAACTGGTGGGCGGTATGGATGCGCGTGAAACGTTGCCGCAAATTGAGTTGGCGTGTGGCGATGACGTGACGGCCTTGGTGCTGCGCCACATGGAGCCCTTGAGTCAGAGTGATATGGCTGCTTTGCGTGCCTTTGCCGAGAAGCACCACGTGCAGTGGTGGCTGCAGTCCAAAGGTCCAGACACGGTGTGTTTGATGGAGGGCGCTTTGGGCGAGCAGCTTTCGTATGCCTTACCTGAGTTTGGCATCACGATGCCGTTCAAGCCGACCGATTTCACGCAAGTCAACCCGCACATCAACCGCGTGTTGGTGACGCGTGCTTTGCGCTTGCTCGATGTGCAACCGCAGGAGCGGGTGATTGACTGGTTCTGTGGTTTGGGTAACTTCACCTTGCCGCTGGCCACCCTCGCACGCGAGGTCTTGGGGATTGAGGGCAGCGATGCTTTGGTGGCCCGTTCGGGTGAGAACTACGTGCTCAACCAAGCCGGTCGCGACACGCCTTTGGCTCCGACCACGTTCGTTGCTCGTAACCTGTTTGAGATGACGCCGGAGTTATTGCGTCAAGACGGTTCGGCAGAAAAATGGTTGGTGGATCCGCCGCGTGAAGGCGCGTTCTCACTCGTTCAGGCATTGGCTGAGTTGCACCAGCAGCCAGAGTTGCGTCAAGGCTGGACACCGCCCAAACGCATTGTGTATGTCAGTTGCAGCCCAGCCACCTTGGCGCGTGATGCGGGTGTTTTGGTCAATGCCGCCGGTTATCGCATCTCGTTTGCTGGGGCTGTGAACATGTTCCCGCACACGGCACACGTCGAGAGCATGGCTGTGTTTGACTTGGCTTAAGTCCTATCAACACAGACGTAAAAAAAGGGACCTCATGGTCCCTTTTTTGTGATCGGATCAACCGCACGTTAGTCGCGTTCGCCGCCAAAGATGCCCAGCAAAGCCAACAGACTTTGGAACACATTGATGACGTCCAAGTACAAAGTCAGCGTGGCGCTGATGTAGTTGGTTTCGCCGCCGTCCATCACTTGCTTCAGGTCATACAGC
>CAIODK010000129.1 GCA_903856995.1 uncultured Burkholderiales bacterium | reverse complement strand
GGCATGCACATTGAAGGCGCCACGGCGACCCTCACCTTATGTCGCCCCTCCTTGAACATGATTGACTCCCCCTTTGGTCGCGCCCTGCGTGCGCGATCATCTGCACCAAGGCGCCAGACACACCAATGTCATTGAAGATGAAGAAGCCCAAGGTCACAAAACCCATGTGCGCGACGGATGAGTAAGCCACCAGCTTTTTCATGTCTTCTTGCACCATTGCGACCAAGCCAACATAGACCACAGCCACGATCGACAACGTGATCATGAGCCAAGCGAATTCGTGTGCTGCATCAGGGGCGATGGGCAATGAAAAACGCAAGAAGCCATAAGCACCGAGCTTCAACATGATCGCAGCCAATACGGCAGAACCACCCGTTGGCGCTTCCACGTGGACATCCGGCAACCACGTGTGGACTGGGAACATCGGCACCTTCACGGCAAAGGCAGCAAAGAAAGCAAAGAACAACAAGGTTTGCGCATGGGCTGACAAAGGCAGTTTGTGCCAAGTCATCAGGTCAAAGCTGCCACCCGACTGGGTGTAGAGGTAGATCAATGCAATCAGCATCAACAACGAACCCAGCAAGGTGTACAAGAAGAACTTGAACGCAGCGTAGATTTTGTTGGGACCGCCCCAGATACCGATGATTAAATACATCGGGATCAATGTCGCTTCAAAGAACACATAGAACAGCATGCCATCGGCGGCACAGAACACGCCGATCATCAAACCGCTCAAAATCAAGAAGGCACCCATGTATTGGTTCACTCGCTCGGTGATCACTTCCCAACCAGCGATCACGACGATCACGGTGATGAAGGCGGTCAGCGACACAAACCAAAACGACAAGCCGTCTAAGCCCAAGTGGTAGAACACATTGAAGCGTTCGATCCACATGGATTTCTCAACAAATTGCAAAGCGGAAGTGCCCACATCAAAACCGCTGAACAACGGCAAGGTGACAGCAAAGCTGACCACAGAACCAACCAGCGCAATCCAACGCACGACTTTCGCATGCTCGTCACGCCCAAAGGCGAGCAAGATGACACCAAACAGAATTGGTGTCCAAATGGCAAGGCTCAATAAACCCATTTTTTATTCTCCTTATTTGAGCCAGACGAACCACGTCATGAGCATGAACACGCCCAAGATCATCACCAAGGCGTAGTGGTAGAGGTAGCCCGACTGCAACTGACGCGTCACAGATGAGATCCAACCCACCAACTTCCAAGAGCCGTTCACGATGCCACCATCAATGATGGCCTGATCTCCGCCCTTCCACAAACCTGTACCCAAGGCGCGTGCACCACGGGCCAAGATGTTTTCGTTGACCCAGTCCAAGTAGTACTTGTTCTCGAACAAGACGTAGATCGGGTGAAAGACACGTTTGATCGCGGCAGGCACTGCGGGGTTGATCATGTACATGTAGTAAGAGCTCGCCACACCAGCAAAAGCCAACCAGAACGGTGCCGAGCTGAAGGCATGCATCGCCATGGCAACAGCGCCGTGGTATTCATGAGCCAACTCGTGCATCACTGGGTGCTTGTCGGCATTGATGAGGATGGAGTCGGCGAAGAACTCGCCGAACAACATGGCGTCGATCGTGAAGAAACCAATCAACACCGAAGGAATTGCCAGCAAGATCAAAGGCACCGTCACCACCCAAGGTGATTCATGAGGACTATGGTCATGCCCGTGGTCATCGTGCGCATGGTGGTCGTCGTGGTGCGCATCTGGGTTTTGGTCGTAACGCTCTTCACCGTGGAACACGAGGAAGTACATGCGGAACGAGTAGAACGCCGTCACGAACACACCGGCCAACACGGCAAAGTGCGCAAAACCTGCACCTGGCAAGTGGCTTTCAGCCACAGCTTCGATGATGCTGTCTTTGGAATAGAAACCGGAGAAGAACGGTGTACCGATCAATGCCAGAGAACCCAGCAACGAGGTGATCCAAGTGATGGGCATGTACTTGCGCACGCCGCCCATCCAACGGATGTCTTGGTTGTGGTGCATGCCCATGATGACCGAACCAGCCCCCAAGAACAGCAAGGCTTTGAAGAATGCATGGGTCATCAAGTGGAACACGGCCACAGAGTAAGCCGAG
Source organism: uncultured Burkholderiales bacterium (assembly GCA_903856995.1). Lineage (GTDB taxonomy): Bacteria > Pseudomonadota > Gammaproteobacteria > Burkholderiales > Burkholderiaceae_C > Limnohabitans. The sequence goes on along the minus strand of CAIODK010000129.1, from coordinate 11,154 downwards.
GCACCCAAGGCCACCGTCATGTAGCCCAGTTGAGACAGTGTGGAATAAGCCACAACGCGCTTGATGTCGTTTTGGATCAAGCCCAAGAAGCCCATGAACAAGGCGGTGATGGCACCAATCACCAAGATGAAGTTCAGCGCCGTGTCTGACAACTCAAAGAAGGGCGACATGCGGGCAACCATAAAGATACCAGCCGTCACCATCGTCGCCGCGTGAATCAACGCAGAGATTGGTGTTGGACCTTCCATGGAGTCAGGCAACCACACGTGCAGCGGGAACTGAGCAGACTTACCCATCGCACCGATGAACAAGCAAATACAGATCACCGTCACCAGCATCCAGTCCGTGCCGGGGAATGTGAGCGCGCCAATTTCAGCGGCCTTAGCAAAGGCTTCGGTGTAGTTCAATGTGCCACCATAAGCGGCGATCAGACCAATACCCAAAATGAAGCCAAAGTCACCGACACGGTTGACCAAGAAGGCCTTCATGTTGGCGAAAATCGCGGTTGGTTTATTGAACCAAAAACCAATCAACAGATATGACACCAAGCCCACAGCTTCCCAACCGAAGAATAGTTGCAGCATGTTATTGCTCATGACGAGCATCAACATGGAGAAGGTGAACAAAGAGATGTAAGAGAAAAAGCGGTTGTAGCCTTCGTCCTCTTGCATGTAGCCAATGGTGTAGAGGTGAACCATCAATGACACGAAGGTCACAACGCACATCATCATGGCGGTCAGGCCATCGACCATGAAGCCGACTTCCATCTTCAAATCACCCACGACCATCCAGGTGTAGAGGGTTTCATTGAATCGAGCACCGTCCAAGGCGACGCTTTGCAGCGTCATGGCGGACAAAACGAATGCGATGAACACGCCCAAGATGGTCAAGGTGTGCGTCAAGCCGCGGCCGATTTGGTTACCGCCAAAGCGCGTACCAAAAATACCGGCCAAAGCAGAGCCCACCAGGGGCGCCATTGGCACAGCCAACAATGTAGAAGCTTGCAGGGTTTGTGACATGATGAATTAACCCTTGAGCGTGTTGAGTTCATCGACATTGATGGTGGATTTGTTGCGGAACAACTGCACCAGAATCGCCAAGCCAATGGCAGATTCAGCTGCTGCCACCGTCAAGATGAAGAAAACAAAGATTTGACCGTTCAAGTCACCCAAGTAGTGAGAGAACGCCACGAAGTTCATGTTGACCGCGAGCAACATCAATTCAATCGCCATCAACAAGACGATCAAATTTTTACGGTTCAAGAAGATACCGATCACGGAGAGTGCGAACAAAATCGCACCGAGCGTGAGGTAATGACCTAAGGTGATGTTCATGCTTTAGTCTCCTCTGCAGCAGGTGCAGCAGGTGTGGGCTTGACCGCATCCATCTTTACCAAGGTCAGACGGTCGCGGGCTTTGACACGCACTTGGTCAGCTGGGTTTTGGAATTTGCTGTCTTTGCGGGCACGCAAGGTCAAGGCGATGGCCGCGATCAAGGCGACCAACAAAATCAAGGCGGCTACTTGCACGGGGTACAGGTACTCGGTGTACAGCAACACGCCCAAGGCTTTGGTGTTGGAAACTTGTGCCACCACCACGTGGCCGACGTCTGCAAGGGGTGCCGCAGCCATGGCAGCGGAGGCAGCATCGACAGAAGTTACAGCAGTCACAGCGACGGGTGACACCAATTGCGCAACGACTTGCTTGTGCGGTTCGGTGACACGAAAGCCACCTAACAACACACCCGCCAATTCCAGAGCGATCACAGCGCCAACGGTGGCGGCAAGTGGGAAATGCTTCCAGAAGCCTTGGCGAACGCTGTCAACGTTGATGTCCAGCATCATCACCACAAACAAGAACAAGACCATCACAGCACCCACGTACACGAGCACGAGCGCGATAGAGAGGAACTCTGCCTGTAGCAACATCCAAATGCCCGAGGCTTGGAAGAATGCCAGCACCAAGTAAAGCGCAGCATGTACAGGGTTACGCGCCGTGATGACGCGGAATGACGCAAACAGCATGACTGCTGAGAACGCGTAAAAAAGAGCCGATTGAACGTCCATCATGAAATCTTTCAACGGTATTTGGCGTCAGCTGCTTTGTTGGCAGCTATTTCGGGTTCGTAGCGGTCGCCCACTGCCAACAACATTTCTTTGGTGAAGTACAGGTCACCGCGTTTTTCGCCGTGGTACTCAAAGATGTGAGTTTCAACGATCGAATCAACAGGGCAGCTTTCTTCGCAGAAGCCGCAGAAGATGCACTTGGTCAAATCGATGTCGTAGCGTGTGGTGCGGCGACTGCCGTCTGCGCGTTGCTCAGACTCGATGGTGATCGCCATCGCTGGACACACAGCCTCACACAGTTTGCAAGCAATGCAACGCTCTTCGCCGTTGTCATAACGGCGCAAAGCATGCAGGCCACGGAAGCGAGGTGACATCGGTGTCTTCTCTTCCGGAAACTGAATGGTGATGCTGGGCGCAAACATGTATTTGCCGGTGAGGGCCATGCCTTTGAAGAGCTCAAGCAAGAGGAAGCTCGACAAAAAGTCGCGCAATGAGAAAGGAACGGATTGTGTAGTCGTTGTCATGGTGTAGTTCCGGCCTTAGTTCCAGATATTCCAAGGTGTTTGAATCCAAACACCTACCACCAGCAACCAAACCAAGGTGAGAGGAATGAAGATCTTCCAACCCAAACGCATGATTTGGTCATAGCGATAGCGTGGGAATGTGGCGCGCACCCACAAGAACATCGTGACGACCACGAAGGTCTTGATGCCAAGCCAAATCCAACCAGGAATCAAGTTGAACAACGCATTGTCGAAGGGTGACAACCAGCCGCCCAAGAACATCACAACGGTCAACATAGACACTAGGATCATGTTGGCGTATTCAGCCAAGAAGAACATGGCGAAAGACATGCCCGAGTATTCGATCATGTGACCGGCCACAATTTCAGATTCACCTTCAACCACGTCGAAGGGGTGACGGTTGGTCTCAGCCAAACCGGAGATGAAGTAAATGATGAACACGGGGAACAACGGCAACCAGTTCCAAGATAAGAAACCTAAGCCCTTGTCAGCCATCATGCCCTTGGCTTGACCCATGACGATGTCGGTCATGTTCAAGCTGTTGGAGACCATCAAGACGATCACAAAGCAAAAGCCCATGGCGATTTCGTAGCTCACCATTTGAGCTGACGCGCGCATCGCGCCCAAGAACGCGTACTTCGAATTGGATGCCCAGCCCGCGATGATCACGCCGTACACCTCGACAGAGGTGATGGCGATCAGGAACAGCAAGCCTGCATTGACGTTGGCCAAGGCCACATCAGGCCCAAACGGAATCACAGCCCAAGCAGCCAGCGCAGGCATGATGGTCATGACTGGGCCCAGCAAGAACAAGCTGGTTGTGGCTTTGGTGGGGATGATGATTTCTTTGGTCATCAACTTCAAAGCATCCGCAATGGGCTGTAAAAGTCCACCAGGACCTGTACGGTTCGGGCCTTTACGGATTTGCGTGTATCCAATGGCCTTGCGCTCCCACAAAGTCAGGTAAGCCACGCAACCCATCAAAGGCAGCAGCACAGCGACGATTTTGAGCACGGTCCACAACACGGGCCAAGCCATCGTCGTCCACCACACATCGGGCAACAAGCCGAAGCCTGCGTTGTAAATGATTTCAACCATCACAGGCCTCCTTGCAACTTCGCGTCAGCGGTCAGTTGAAGCGATGGTGCGCGACGCACCAAGCTGTCGAGTTGATAAATCGCCGCAGTCGCAGGTTGACCTGAGGCAGGGCTGGCATCCACGATGGCCGTGCATGTGTTTGAGAGCAACCCTTGCACGCTGGCAGGGATGGCTTGTGCGCGCACGTCTTCGATGGTTTCGAATTCAAAACCTGGCACGTGGAGCATGGTGCCCAACACGCGCAAAACTTTCCAAGCTGGACGTGTCTCGCCCAAAGGCTTGACCACGCCGTGGAAACTTTGCACGCGACCTTCTGTGTTGATAAAGGTGCCAGCTGTTTCCGTGAAGGGCGAGATGGGCAACAACACATCGCTGATGTCCATGTTTGCTTTGAACGGTGACAAGGTCACCACCATTTCGGCTTGGCCGATGGCTTGCGCAGCAGCAGCGCCGTTGGCAGCATCGAAAGCAGGTTCGGTGTTGAGCAACACCACCGCCTTCAAACCACCCGCCAACATTTGGCCTGCATTTTGACCACCTGCGATAGGCAATGCGCCCACCAGTTGAGCGCCCACCGTGTTAGCGGCTTCACCGAGGTAACCGACGGTTGCGCCAGTCTGTGCGCCAATCCAGTTGGCCAAGCTGAGCAAGCTAGAAGCTTTGGCATGGTGTGCCGCCGCGTTACCCAACAAAATGGCTTTGCGTTCACCACCCGTCAAAGACTTGGCAATGGCTTGTGCCTCTGCACTGTTCGCGTTGCCTGCAACGGGTGCGGCAGCACCGGTGAGAGCGCCCACAGCAGCAGCGATGTCGGCCAAGGCTTGCACCCAATTGGCGGCGTCAACCACCAAGGTGTTGGCGACGGGCATGGCCCAGTCGTAAGCTTGTGCATTCAAAGCGTTGACCTTGCCGCCGTTGCGTACTGCTTGACGCAGACGTTGGGCCAACAAAGGTTGATCTTTACGAATGTTGGCGCCAATCACGAGGACGCGTTGCAGTGTTGTGAGTGATGCCACCGAGGTACCCAACCAACGTGCTTTGCCGTCATACTGGAAGTCTGCAGCGCGCAAACGTGTATCGATGTTTTGGCTACCCAAACCGCGCGTCAAAGCGGCGGCCAAGTACAACTCTTCAGCCGTGCTGTGAGGGCTAGCCAATGTACCGATGGCTTGTGGGCCGTGCTGGGCTTTGACGCCCTGCAAGCCGTTGGCCACGTATTCAAGGGCGGTTTGCCAATCGACTTCTTTCCACTCGCCACCTTGCTTGAGCATTGGCAGAGTCAAGCGGTCCGCGCTTTCTAAAGCTTCGTAGCTGAAACGGTCGCGGTCAGCAATCCAGCATTCGTTGACGTCTTCGTTTTCCAAAGGCACCACGCGCATGACCTTGTTGTTCTTGACTTGAATCACCAAATTGGCGCCAGTCGCATCGTGTGGGCTGACCGACTTGCGGCGGCTCAGCTCCCATGTACGTGCGCTGTAACGGAATGGCTTGCTGGTCAACGCGCCCACAGGGCAGATGTCAATCATGTTGCCGGACAACTCGGAGTCAACGGATTGACCCACGAAGGTTTCAATCTCAGCGTGCTCGCCGCGATGCGACATGCCTAGCTCCATGATGCCGGCCACTTCTTGCCCAAAGCGCACGCAGCGTGTGCATTGGATACAGCGGCTCATCTCTTGCATGCTGACCAAAGGACCCACATCCTTGGGTTGAACCACACGTTTTTCTTCATCGTAGCGCGAGGTTGAACCACCGTAACCCACGGCCAAATCTTGCAACTGGCACTCACCGCCCTGGTCACAGATGGGGCAATCCAAGGGGTGGTTGATGAGCAAGAACTCCATCACCGACTTTTGAGCCTTGATAGCTTTGTCGCTCTTGGTGCGTACGATCATGCCTTGTGTCACCGGGGTGGCACATGCGGGCATTGGCTTAGGGGCCTTTTCCACATCGACCAAGCACATGCGGCAGTTGGCCGCGATGCTGAGTTTCTTGTGATAGCAAAAATGCGGGATGTAGGTGCCGGCCTGTTCAGCTGCGTGCATGATCATGCAGCCTTCTTGGACGTCAATCTTTTTACCGTCGAGTTCGATTTCAATCATGGCACTTATCCGTGTCAAACGTAAGCAGAGACCGAGCAGGTCTTGTGCGTGATGTGGTGTTCAAATTCGTGACGGAAATGCTTGATCATGCCGCGCACGGGCATGGCTGCTGCGTCTCCGAGGGCGCAAATCGTGCGCCCCATGATGTTCTCTGCCACGTTGTCGAGCAAAGCCAAGTCGCTTTCGCGGCCTTCACCACGCTCAATGCGATCGACCATGCGCCACAACCAACCTGTGCCTTCACGGCAAGGTGTGCATTGGCCACATGACTCATGCATGTAGAAATAGCTCAAACGCAGCAGGCTTTTGACCATGCAACGTGAATCGTCCAACACGATCACAGCGCCCGAGCCCAACATCGAACCAGCTTTCGCGATGCTGTCGTAGTCCATGGTGCATTCCATGATCACATCTGCCGGCAATATCGGCGCAGATGAACCGCCAGGGATCACCGCCTTGAGCTTGCGCCCCTTGCGCACACCACCCGCCAATTCCAGAAGCTTGGCAAAGGGCGTACCCATGGGAACTTCATAGTTACCGGGACGCTCCACATCACCACTGACCGAGAAAATCTTGGTGCCGCCGTTGTTGGGCTTGCCGCACTCGAGGTACGCCTGACCTCCGTTACGGATGATCCAAGGAACCGCTGCAAATGTCTCGGTGTTGTTGATGGTGGTGGGCTTACCGTACAGACCAAAGCTCGCTGGGAACGGCGGCTTAAAGCGGGGTTGACCTTTTTTACCTTCGAGCGATTCCAACAAAGCAGTTTCTTCACCACAGATGTAGGCCCCAAAGCCGTGAGCTGCGTGCAGTTGGAAGCTGAAGTTTGAGCCCAAGATGTTGTCGCCCAAAAAGCCAGCGGCGCGAGCTTCTTCAAGTGCGGCTTCAAAACGATCGTAGGTTTGGAAGATTTCGCCGTGAATGTAGTTGTAGCCCACACTGATACCCATGGCGAAAGCGGCAATGGCCATGCCTTCGATCACGATGTGAGGGTTGTGTTGCAAGATCTCACGGTCTTTGCAAGTACCCGGCTCACCTTCATCCGAGTTACAGACCAAATACTTTTGGCCTGGGAACTGGCGAGGCATGAAGCTCCACTTCAAACCCGTGGGAAAGCCCGCACCGCCGCGACCGCGCAAACCAGATTCTTTAACCGTGGCGATGACTTCATCCTGCGTCATGCCTTCTGTCAAGATTTTGCGCAACGCTTGGTAGCCGCCGCGTGCTTGGTACTCTTGGATGGACCAGTTTTTGCCGTCCAAACCTGCCAAAATTTGAGGGCCTAAATGACGGTCGTGGAAACAAGTTTCCACCGCATTGGTTTGAAATTGAGAAAGGACTTGTTGAACGTTCATGCTCATTCCTTTGCAGCGCGCAAGCCAGCGACCAATTGGTCGATCTTGTCATCGCTCATGTAGCTGCACATGGTGCGGTCGTTCACCAACATCACAGGGGCATCCGCGCAAGCGCCCATGCATTCACCTGGTTGCAGGGTGAACATGCCATCAGCGGTGGTTTCACCCACCTCAATGCCCAAGGTCTTGACCAAGTGCATCAAAGCGCCCTGCCCATTACGCAATTGGCAAGGCAGGTTGGTGCACACATTGATCTTGAACTTGCCAACGGGGTGTTGGTTGTACATGTTGTAGAAGGTGGTCACTTCGTGCACAGCCATGGGCGCCATGCCGAGCAACTCAGCAATCACGCGCTCACTGTCAGTGCTCACATAACCTTGCTCTTGTTGCGCAATGGCCAAGCAAGCCATAACGGCAGATTGCTTCTGGTCGTCTGGGTATTTAGCAACTTCGCGCGCAAAGCGCTCTAAAGCTTGGGCCGACAGCGGTGCGCTGTGGAGGTTGTTTTGAGAACTCATCGGTCAATTTCCCCGAACACAATATCCATGGTTCCGATCACCGCAACGGTGTCAGCGATCATGTGGCCGCGCGCCATTTCATCCATAGCTGCCAAGTGGGCAAATCCAGGAGCGCGAATCTTCAAACGATAGGGCTTGTTGGCACCATCGCTCACGAGGTAAATACCAAACTCACCTTTTGGATGCTCGATGGCAGCATACGCCTCGCCTTCGGGCACGTGAAAGCCTTCTGTAAAAAGCTTGAAGTGGTGAATCAAGTCTTCCATGTTGGACTTCATACCTTCACGCCCAGGTGCTGCCACCTTGTGGTTGTCGGTAATCACAGGACCTGGGTTGTCGCGCAACCAATCCACGCACTGTTTGATGATTCGGTTGGACTGACGCATTTCTTCGACACGCACCAAATAGCGGTCATAGCAGTCACCGGTTTTACCCACGGGAATGTCGAAGTCCATGCGGTCGTACACGTCATAAGGCTGCTGCTTACGCAAATCCCATGCAATACCTGAACCACGCAACATCGCGCCAGAGAAACCGAGGTTTTTCGCGCGCTCTGGGGTCACCACACCGATCCCGACCGTGCGTTGCTTCCAAATACGGTTGTCGGTCAAGAGAGTTTCGTACTCATCCACCAACTTGGGGAAGCGTTGGGTGAAATCATCGATGAAGTCGAGCAACGAACCTTGGCGGTTTTCGTTCAAGCGCGCCACCGATTTGGCGTTACGCACTTTACTGGCCTTGTACTGAGGCATCGTGTCCGGCAGATCACGGTACACACCGCCTGGACGGAAGTAAGCCGCGTGCATGCGCGCGCCTGACACAGCTTCGTACATGTCGAACAAGTCTTCACGTTCGCGGAAGCAATAAATCAATATATTCATCGCGCCGCAATCGAAACCATGCGCCCCCAACCACAACAAGTGGTTGAGCAAACGCGTGATTTCGGAGTACATCACACGGATGTATTGAGCGCGCTCCGGCACGTCAATGCCCATCATTTTTTCGATGGCCAAGCAGTAGGCGTGCTCGTTACACATCATGGACACGTAGTCGAGTCGGTCCATGTAAGGCAACGACTGAATGTAGGTTTTGCTCTCGGCCAGCTTTTCAGTGGCGCGGTGCAACAAGCCGATATGTGGATCAGCGCGCTGGACCACTTCGCCGTCGAGTTCAAGCACCAAACGCAACACACCGTGTGCTGCTGGATGCTGAGGGCCCAAGTTGAGGGTGTAGTTCTTGATATCAGCCATGGTCAGTGCGTGCCGCCGTAGTTGTCTTCACGAATGATGCGCGGCGTAATTTCGCGCGGCTCGATGGTGACAGGTTGGTACACCACACGTTTTTGCTCGGCGTCGTAACGCATTTCAACGTGACCCGAGGTTGGAAAGTCTTTACGGAAGGGGTGGCCCACAAAACCGTAATCAGTCAACAAGCGACGCAAATCCAAGTGACCGTCAAACACGATGCCAAATAAATCAAAGGCTTCGCGCTCGAACCAGTTGGCCGAGTTCCACAGGTCATTAACGGAAGCCACCACAGGCACGTCATTGCTCTCAGCGAACACGCGTACACGCAGTCGCCAGTTATGCGTGACTGACAACAAATGACTCACTGCAGCAAAGCGCGGGCCATCGGTAAATTTGGAATGCGCACCGTCTTTGTAGTCCGAGTAGTCAAGACCGCACAGGTCCATCAACTGCTCAAAGCCCAGACGCGCGTTGTCGCGCAAGGTTAGACACACATCGTGGTAATCGGCAGCAGAGACCGTCAAGGTCAACTCGCCCAAAGCGGATTCGAGGAGCTTGACTTTGCTGCCCAGCACATCGTGCAAGGCCGCCTCAAGCGTTTGAATGGAATGACTCATCTGTTTTTCCTACTCAGCGAGCGATGGTGTTTTCGCGGCGAATCTTGCTCTGCAGCTGCAAGATGCCATACAACAAGGCCTCAGCCGTGGGCGGGCAACCGGGCACATACACATCCACCGGCACGACGCGATCACAACCGCGCACCACCGAGTAGCTGTAGTGGTAATAGCCACCGCCATTGGCACACGAACCCATGGACAAGACCCAACGCGGCTCAGACATTTGGTCATAGACCTTACGCAAAGCGGGAGCCATCTTGTTACACAAGGTGCCCGCCACGATCATCAAGTCAGACTGACGCGGACTTGGACGGAACAACATGCCAAAACGGTCGATGTCATAACGGGCAGCACCCGCATGCATCATTTCGACAGCGCAGCACGCCAAGCCGAATGTCATAGGCCACAGAGAGCCCGTCTTGGCCCAATTCACCACCGAGTCATAAGACGTGGTGATGAAGCCTTCTTTGAAAACGCCTTCAAGTGACATAGTTGATCCTTATTCCCAGTCGATGGCACCCTTGATCCACATGTAGGCGAAACCGGCTACCAGGATGGCAAGGAAGATCATCATGTCGATGAAGCCAATGAAACCAATTTCCTTGAGCGCAACAGCCCAAGGAAACAAAAATGCGATCTCCAAATCAAACAGAATGAAGAGGATGGCGATCAAGTAGTAACGCACATCAAACTTCATGCGAGCGTCTTCAAACGCTTCGAAGCCGCATTCGTAAGGGGAGTTTTTTGCCTGATCAGGGCGATTGGGGCCCAAGATGAAACCGATCACCTGAGGAGCAACCCCCACGCCAAGGCCCACAAGGATGAATAAGAGGACGGGAAGGTATTGTTCTAAGCTCATCTCAATCTCGCGGTCTGACTATCTGTTTTAGTCTGCGAAGTCTGCCGTACTAGGTTGACACCAGAGTTACAGCAGACTTTTTTTTGGATGGTGCCGTCGGCGAGACTCGAACTCGCACAGCTTTCGCCACTACCACCTCAAGATAGCGTGTCTACCAATTTCACCACGACGGCTTTGGGTTGTTTGTTCTTAAAAAAGCGAAGAGGGATAACGCTTCCAGAACAGCTTAAGAGTTTACCCTGAAAAGGGCCCCAATCACTCTTAAGCGTGAAGGTTTTAAGATTACTTGGTCGGGATTTGCGCTGCGCCAGAAGCAGGCAACTCGACCACAGGAGCCGGAGCCACAACAGCACCTTCGAGCACGCTGCCTGAGCTCACGGGGCGCAAGTTACCAAAGTAAGCCAATGCCAAAGTGCACACAAAGAACACCGCAGCCAAAACACCCGTAGCGCGCGACAAAAAGTTAGCACCGCCGCTTGCACCAAACAAACTACCAGAGCTGCCACTGCCAAAAGCAGCCCCCATGTCAGCCCCCTTGCCGTGCTGCACCAAAATCAAACCGATCATGCCCAAAGCCGTTAACAACTGAACCACTTGGACGATATTCAAAATCAAACTCATAAAAACTCCGAAAAATGTATTAATTTCAACGCGCCGCAGCCGCGATGATGGTCAAGAAATCAGCCGCCTTCAGAGAAGCGCCGCCAATCAGTCCACCGTCAATGTCTGGCTGTGACAGCAACTCCGCCGCGTTGGCCGCATTCATGCT
>CAIODK010000128.1 GCA_903856995.1 uncultured Burkholderiales bacterium | reverse complement strand
TGGATTTAAGTGTTGCGCTGACGCTTGGATTGAGGCAGTTACACCCGCAAGATCGTCAGGGTGAATTAAGGCAAATATTTTTGAGGCATCTGATCTAACATCGGCCGCATTGAGTCGGTATATATCTTGAATGCCTTCACTGGCATAAGGAAAACAGGAATGGCCATCAGCATATAAACGAAAGGTGTAAATAAACCCCGGTAAACGGCTGGTAGTCTTTTCCAAACGTTCTGCTATTTCTAATCGTTGATCAATTTCATGTTGGTATTGTTGTGCGCTTGCCAAACCCTCTATCAGGTTCTTGCCAAAGTTCTTGGCTATCTCAAGCGCTTGCATAGACCAGGGAACACTACAGCCTTCAGATATCGCTGTCCAACTTTCAAAGGACTTGCGATGAAACACACTCTGCAACGCGGCTTCACCCTGATCGAACTCATGATCGTGGTGGCCATCATTGGCATCTTGGCTTCAGTGGCCTTGCCCGCGTACCAAGACTACACCGTGCGAGCCCGCGTCAGTGAGGGCCTAGGCTTGGCATCCGCCGCCAAAACAAACGTGCTGGACGTGCTCAACAGCGCAAGCATCGCCACTGCCGCGAATGGTTACAAGACCGGCTACACCTGGTCCGGTTCGACCAAGAACATCAGCACCATCGACATTGCTACGAGCACCGGCGTCATCACCATCACCACAACTGCCGCAGCCGGTGGTGGCAGCTTGCTGCTAGTTCCATACACCAAGAGCGGCACGACAGAGTCAGCCTTGCCCGCTCCAACAGCGACAAGTGCATCGATTGACGGCGTGGTTCAGTGGAAGTGCATGGCGAAGGATGCATCGACTTTTGTGGGCGTGTCTGTGCCCAGCGATGCATTGGATAAAAAATACGTGCCGAGCGACTGCAAGTAGCCCCCGCACAATTTGACTCAAGGCGCCTTCGGGCGCCTTTGTTTTGGTCGGCTAGAAGTGTTGGAAAATCAAGCCATGCATTTGTTCGCCCCTCACAACACCTTGGTTCGTCACGTCATGTTGGTGTTGTGCATCGCCTTGCCGTGGCTCAACCCGTTTGCCAGCAGCCCATCTACAGCCGTGATCCCTTTGTTGCTGAGCTGGATGTTGGCCGCCTGCGCTTTGCTGGTCGTGGTGGAGCAGCCACTGGCCAAGACCGCGTGGACGGTGCGAGGGCGTCTCGTGGCCGCCGGGTTGGTGGTGTGGCTGCTGGCCTCGTTGCTGTGGGTGCCTCAAGTGGTCGATCGAGCCTTGACGGCAGGACTGCTGGCTGCGTTGATGTGCATGTGGTTAATGGTTGGCGTGGGCCGTCGTGCGGCGGCGAATGAGGCCATGTTGCGATGGATCGTGGCGGCGTTGTTGGCTGCCGCCGTGATCAGCAGCACGTTAGGGTTGATGCAGTATTTAGGACTGGCGCGTGAATGGGCCCCGTGGGTGAACCAGCCATTGAAGGGGGATGCTTTTGCCAATTTGCGTCAGCGCAACCAGTTTGCCTCACTCACCAGTCTCGGTTTGGTCGCGTTGTTGGGGTGGGTCGCGGTAAGGAGTGCCGCCATCCAGATGACACGCGCTACATGGGTGGGCGCATGGGCGGTGCTCCATATCTTGGCCGCGGGCGTGGCGTGTTCGGTGTCGCGCACAGGCGCCATGCAATGGGTGCTGGTGAGTGCATGCATGGCTGTGTGGGTTTGGCGCACGGTTCATCCGCATAGGCGTGCGGGCTTGCTGTGGTTGACTTTGGCAGCCCCCGTGTTGGTCGTGCTGTGGTCCGTGCTCATGCCTTGGTTCGCGTTGCAGACCACGGGCGACTGGGGCGCGAGCATGATCTTACGCGTCACTGGGCAAGCCCAAGACTATGCAGTCTGCGCTGGTCGACGTGTTTTGTGGAGCAATGTGCTGACATTGATCGCGCAGCACCCTTGGTTGGGTTGGGGCTGGGGAGAAACCGACTTTGCACACTTCATGACCGGCTACGGTAGCCTGCGCTTTTGCGACATGCTGGACAACGCGCATGACTTCCCCTTGCATGTCGCCGTTGAATTTGGTGTGCCGTTTGCGCTAGCCGTCATGGCCGCCATCGCAGCTTGGGTGCTGCGCCGTCAACCTTGG
>CAIODK010000127.1 GCA_903856995.1 uncultured Burkholderiales bacterium | reverse complement strand
TGCTGTCTCGCAAGAGTTGCTTCATCTCTTCCACCATCCAATGCGCTTCGGCAAAGTCGGTGGGCGATTCATACACACGCACGGGCTCGCCTGCGCCCTGCGTGGTGTGCAGGTTTTTACCCAAACGGCCTTTGTTGTGACTGATTAGATGGTTGGCACTGTCCAAAATGTTGCTGAAGCTGCGATAGTTTTGCTCGAGCTTGATTTGATGCGTTACGTTGTACTCGCGTACAAAATCAGCCATGTTGCCCACGCGTGCACCGCGGAAGGCGTAAATACTTTGGTCGTCGTCACCCACAGCCAATATAGCGCCACCGCCCCCACCGACAGGGCCAGCCAGCTGCTTGAGCCAGGCGTATTGCAGCTTGTTAGTGTCTTGAAACTCGTCCACCAAGATGTGCTGAAAGCGCTGACGGTAGTGCTCGCGCAAGGCATCGTTGTCGCGCAGCAGCTCGTACGAGCGCAACATCAGTTCACCAAAATCCACCACGCCTTCGCGTTGACATTGGATTTCGTACAGCTCGTAGAGCTCGACGCGTTTGCGGTCATCAGGGTCACGCACCACCACGTCTTTGGGGCGTAGACCGTCTTCTTTGCAAGCCGCAATGAAACGCATGGTTTGTTTAGGCGGAAAACGTTCATCGTCTACCTGAAACTGCTTGCTCAAACGTTTGATGGCGCTGAGCTGGTCTTGGGTGTCCAAGATTTGAAACGTCTGCGACAAGTTCGCCAGCTTCCAATGCGCGCGCAAAAATCGGTTGCACAAGCCGTGAAAAGTGCCCACCCACATGCCGCGCACATTCACCGGCAACATGGCCGACAAGCGCGTGAGCATTTCTTTGGCCGCCTTGTTGGTAAAGGTCACAGCCAACAAGCCGCCGGGCGAGACCTGTCCGGTTTGCATCAACCAAGCAATGCGCGTCGTCAGCACCCGCGTCTTGCCCGAGCCAGCGCCCGCCAGAATAAGGGCATGCGTCTGCGGCAAGGTGACAGCCGCTGCTTGTTCGTTGTTGAGGCCTTGCAACAAGGGGGAGGCGTGGGGGGAAGAATGCATGTATTGATTTTAGGGTTTAGAATCAGCCACCGGGCCCAAGATACTTGCGCTCGGTTTTTTTTTGGCCCTTACAAAGCGCCGGAAAACCGACCAAGCCAAGCGCTCAATCTTCGAACGTTTTATTCTGGAGCTTGGGATATGGAAATTTTTGATTACGACAATATCTTGCTGCTGCCACGCAAATGCCGCGTGGAAAGCCGCTCTGAGTGCGATGCAGGGGTTGAACTCGGTGGCCACAAGTTTCGCTTGCCGGTCGTGCCTGCCAACATGAAAACCGTGGTGGATGAAAGCATCTGCTTGTGGATGGCGAAAAACAACTACTTTTACGTGATGCATCGCTTCGACTTGGACAACATCCAATTCGTGAAGAGCATGCACGCACAGGGTGTGTACGCCTCAATCTCTTTGGGCGTCAAAGGCCCAGACCGCGCCACTGTGGACACACTGGCTGCTGCTGGCATGACGCCTGAGTACATCACCATCGACATCGCGCACGGCCATGCAGACAGCGTGCGGGACATGATTGGCTACATCAAAGACAAGTTACCCAATAGCTTCGTGATCGCGGGCAACGTGGCCACGCCCGAAGCCGTGATCGACCTAGAAAACTGGGGCGCTGACGCCACCAAAGTGGGCGTGGGCCCAGGCAAGGTGTGCATCACCAAACTCAAGACTGGTTTTGGCACCGGTGGCTGGCAGTTGTCAGCGGTCAAGTGGTGCGCACGCGTGGCGACCAAGCCCATCATTGCAGACGGTGGCATCCGCAGCCACGGCGACATCGCCAAGAGCATCCGCTTTGGCGCGTCGATGGTGATGATTGGCTCTCTGTTTGCAGGCCACGAAGAGTCGCCGGGCAAGACCGTCGAAGTCGATGGCGAGTTGTTCAAGGAATACTACGGCTCAGCCTCTGACTTCAACAAAGGCGAATACAAGCACGTGGAAGGCAAGCGCATTCTGGAGCCCGTGAAAGGCACACTGGCCAACACACTGATTGAGATGGAGCAAGACGTGCAAAGCTCGATCAGCTACTCCGGTGGCACCAAGCTGATGGATATCCGAAAGGTCAACTACGTGACCTTGGGCGGCGACAACGCTGGCGAACATCTATTGATGTAACCCAGCGCTGCGGCCAAGCTGACTTACTTGTTGAGCAGCTCCAGTGCCAAGGTGTGCAAGCGGTGTCCGGGCTGTGTCATCGCCTCAACGATGCTGAAGTGTTGCAAGCCCGCTAACGCTTCAGACACGGGCACCCGTTTTTTACCCCAGGCGGCTTGCATGAGCGTGTTGTGACGCAGGAACTCGTCGCTTTCAATGCCTCCCGCCACGGTGTAGAGCGTGCCTTGCGCGGGCGCAGGCATCCATGCAGGGCTATTGCGTAGCACCACGTCATCGGTCAAGCGCAGGCTGTCTTTGAGGTAGGGGGTGGCTTGCACGGATGCCAGCTCATACAAACCAGAAATCGACAACGCCTTGGTCACCAAATGTGCGGGTAAGTCTTTGGCATAGGCTTGCCAATCACAGGCCAGCAACATGGTCGCCAACTGTCCACCCGCAGAATGGCCGACCAAGGTGATGCGACTTGGATCGCCCCCGAAACGATGGATATTGCGCCACACCCAAGCCACCGCCTTGACCATTTGCAGGGTGATGTCAGACACCGTCACTGCAGGGCACAACGCGTAGTTGGGGACCACCACGTGTGCACCTTTCGCCGTGAAGGTGGGCGCGATGAAAGAGTGATCGGCTTTGTCGAGCGAACGCCAGTAGCCACCATGGATGAATACCACCACGGGGGCCAGTCCCTTCGCCTTGTCGCTAGGGAAAATATCCAAGGTCTCGTTCAACCCACGGCCATAGGCCACGTCCTGAAAGCACTGTTGGGTGGCGCGCACCTGCGCCGACGCATCATGCCAATGCGCAAAATGCGCCGCGTGCTCA
Source organism: uncultured Burkholderiales bacterium (assembly GCA_903856995.1). Lineage (GTDB taxonomy): Bacteria > Pseudomonadota > Gammaproteobacteria > Burkholderiales > Burkholderiaceae_C > Limnohabitans. The sequence goes on along the minus strand of CAIODK010000127.1, from coordinate 2,213 downwards.
GGCACCAAGTTGCGGTTGTTGTACATGCGGTCATGCCATGCACCGTCGTGCTGCGTCATAGTTTTTTCTCCAGAAGAATTTGCACGCTGGTCCAGCTGCGGTTTTGGGTGTTGCTGTTTTCAATCACGCTGCTGGAGCTGTAGGAGCTCCCCGTGTTGTAGTACCTCGGATCGAGGTTGCTCAGGGTCAAACGCCATGCCGTGGTGCTGTCGACACGCCACAGGCCATAAAGATCCATCACGCGTTTTTGAGACACCGTGAGCAATTGCACATCGCTCATGCGCGTGGTGTAGCCGGGGTTGTAGTTGACATTGCCGCCGAGGGTGAGTGGCGCCGATTTGAGTCGGTAGTCTGCCCCTAGGTTGGCCGTCATGCTGGGTTGCTGGTCGAGCCGGTTATCCGGCCCCATCACGCTGAGCACGCGCGAGCGATAAAAACTGACGTTGCTGCGCAGGTCCACATGCGGGGCATCGGCAATCCATTGGTCCATGCGGAACTTGGCTTCTAGCTCTAGGCCTTCGGTGACGGCTTCGCTGATGTTTTGTGGGCTCGATAGCCACCGACCCGTCAATTCCTGCGTGGTGACATTACGGATTAAGTTTTGCACCCGTCGGTGAAATACGCTTGCGCTTAAAACGCCACCCTGCGGCAAATATCGCTCGACCGCCACATCCAAGCCTGTTGCAATTTCGGGTTTGAGCGCGGGGTTACCGGACACATCGGGGTTGGTGGCACTGTTTTCATCCCGCGTGTAGGTGCGACGCGCCAACAAGGTGGGCATAGTAGGCGTCTTAAAGCTGCGCGTGAGGCTCATGCGCACTTGGTCTCGGCTATCTGGGTCTGGGCGCCACATGGCGTGCATCAAGGGCGTGAACACGCTGTTGCGGTTCGTCACATCGCCAGCGGAGGTACTGCCCTCGGTGGTCAAACCTTCATAACGAGCGCCTAGGTGTGTGGCCCAATGCGGCGTGAGCTGCCATTCGTCTTGAGAGTACATGGCGTAGCGCAAAGAGCTGGCTTTGTAGTCTGCATCACCAGGGTAACCTTGATAATTCCCCACAACAGCTTGCGTGCGTCGCACCGACTCGGCCTCTGTGCCGCTGACCCACTGGTGGCCACCGCCCATCACGTTGGTGTATTTGCCACTGAGGTTGGCCGAACGGTCTTGCACATGTGAGTTTTCTGTCGCCGAGGGAATGAGCAATGGGTTGGTTGAGGTTTGTTGAAATTCGTTGTGACTATTCCAGCCCCCCACGTTGAACTTCCACTCCATGTTGCTATCGGCCGAAAGCTTGCGTCGCCATTGCCCATTTAAGCGGGCGACTGCAAAGTGATTTTGATTTTCGTTGGCTGCTGTGACGGGGCTTCCCGCCACATTCACGCCATTCAAAGATTGCGTCGCTTGCATCGTGCCCGGTGTCGTGCCTTGAGAAAGCGCGATAAACGGCATCAGCGTGAACGTCTCCCCAGGGTCCCCTTTGAGCTGCAAGCGTGCCGTGGCATTCAGGCCTTCGCGACCGTAATGGCTGTCACTCACGCGGTGACGTACCGTGTCGCCCAAGCCATTGGTGCGCGTCAAATCATTTTCACTGTGATCAGGCGCCGCATAGCGATTCACCGATAGGGTGTAGTTGGCAGACCACTGCTCAGCATCGTGGTACTTGACCAATGAGGCCATGGGCGAGGCGTAGCCTCCTTGAAACGACGAGCCCACTTTCAGCTCGGTGGGCATGCCCTTGCGGCCTTCACGCGTGATGATGTTGATGGTGCCTGCAATCGCTTGTGCACCCGTCTCGGCTGTGGGGGCACGATAAATTTCCACGCGCTCAATCATCTCTGGCGTGAGCGACTCCACACTGAAGCCCGGCGGCACACGCTGGCCATCGAGCAAGATTTGTGTGTAGCCTTGGCTCAAGCCGCGCATGCGAATGCCGCCGCCTCTGCCGGGTGCACCGCCCAAGGTGATGCCCGGCATGCGCTTCAAAATCTCACCCAGGTTCGAATCCCCTTGACGCTCAATCTCTTCACGGCCAATCACAATTTTGCTGGCCGTGGATTCACGGCGTTGTTGCGTGTCGTTGTCTCGTCCACTGGTGATTTCAATGCGCCCCATATCGGCCGCAGGTGCGCTCGCCTGTTGCGCCAAAACGGCGGTAGCGGTGAGCGCAAATGGCACTAAAAATGAACGAGTGAGAGTGGACGCTTGCATTAGA
>CAIODK010000126.1 GCA_903856995.1 uncultured Burkholderiales bacterium | reverse complement strand
GGGCAACGCACTGGCCATGACCAGCACGGTCGAAGATGCGTTTGGTGCGCGCCAAATGGTCAAAGGTTTTTTGCTCAACAACGAACTGACCGATTTCAGCTTTGCCCCGCGCGATGCACAAGGCCGCGCCATGGCCAACCGTGTTCAGCCCAACAAGCGCCCGCGTTCCTCTATGTCGCCCACCTTGGTGTTTGACAAAGCCACCGGTCAGTTGGTGATGAGCTTGGGTAGCCCCGGCGGCGCAATGATCATCCACTTCACCACCAAAACTTTGGTTGGTGTGTTGAACTGGGGCCTCAGTCCGCAGCAAGCCATTGATCTTCCTAACTTTGGCACCGTGGGTGGTCCGGTGGTCTTGGAGAGTGGCCGCTTTGCACCTGCTACCCTTGCGGCCTTGCGCGAGCGCGGCCATGAGGTGCGCGAACAAGCGTTGACCAGCGGCTTGCAAGCCGTGGTTCGACAATCTAACAACAAACAAACGGCGTGGGTGAGCGGGACTGACCCACGGCGCGAAGGTGAGGTGATGGGTGAATAAAGTGATTCGTATTGCAGTGGCACTGGTGATCGTTGCGTTGTCGGCGTTCTTTTCGTACAAAGCCCCGAACAGCCCCACGCATGCAACGTCACATGAGCAAAGCAAGCCTGCGGCCGCAGCGCAAGAGGCCGCGCTGCCCGTCAGCAATTCACCCATTGATTTCAAACACATCCTCGGCGCCGATTACAAACGCCACACGGGCGAGCCCACGGGTGGCCACACCTTGCTCAATGGTGATGTGCGCGTGATCGACGGTACCGCCTCTGCGCCCGATGCCAGCGGCGTCTACCGCGCGCAAGTGCAAATGGTGGACCCCAAGCATCCGGGTGAATGGATCACCAAGACCGACCGCAACGGCAGCCCCATGCCCAACAGCATGTTTCCCAAAGACTGGACCGCAGAGCAAGTGGTGAGCGAGGTGAACGCCGCTTGGTTCAGCCCGACCAAAACCATTCGCGGTGACAAGTGGAGCGCACTCACACCGAGCGGTGTGCGTGTGGAAGGCTACCTAGAGCCGCGCGTCACGGCGTATCCCGTCTACAGCAAACGCCGCTGACCGAGCGAAGCAACGCCATGCGTGACTTTCATTGCCTCTACCGCCAGCAGTTGCCTGTCCCCGGCTCGCACGCCGAGGCGGTGACATACCCCGCGTGCGAATGGCGGGTTGCAGGCGAAGTAGCCGCGGATGCGGCATGCCCGCTCAACCGCTATGTGTGCAGTTGGTTGACCAGCGACATGACTGAGGTATCACGTTGCGATGAGGTGCTGCACGCGATGGCTGCGCTCTCAACCGGCACGCGTCAAGAATGGTTCGCTGATGGCGATGCATTCAACGTGGACTTTCACGCGAGCGGCGTGCAGTTCAATCCAAGCAACATTGCGCCAGAAGACACCGCGTATTGGAACCAGCCCGATGCGCAATTCTCTTTGGCTGAGGTCGAAGCGCTGCTGCGTGTGTGGCGAGATTTTTTAGCGCAACCCGTCAAGCACTGAGTGGCGCGCTGCGCGATGCCACCGATCAACGCGGCTCAATATTCCCCAAGCCCTCTTTGTGCTGGAGCGTTTCTCGCATCAGCGCGTAGCGCGTCATACGCTGAGCTTGCACTAGGCGAATCACACGTTTGAGGGGCATGCCAATGTGGGCCAAGGTTTGGCTGGCGAGCATCAGGCTGCCCTCAATCACTTCGGGCACCACTTCGGCAGCGCCAGCGGCGCGTAGGTCTTCTAGGTGTTCGTCGTCGTGGGTGCGCACAATCACCGGCACGTGTGGGGCGTGTTCTTTGACCCACGCCAACACCTTGAGCGCCGATGGCAGGTCGGGGTAGGTCACGGCCACTGCCGCGGCACGGGCCAAGCCGGCGGACGTGAGGCTTGCAAAGCGTGTGGCATCGCCCAGTTCCAAATGATGGCCGCGGTCGCGACCCATTTGCACTTGGTCGGGGTCAGAGTCAAGCGCGACATAGGCGATGTCTTCGAGTTTGAGCAAGTCCACCAAATTTTGCCCGCTGCGTCCGTAGCCGCAGACGATGACGTGGTTTTCAATCTTCAGCGAGCGCTGTGCCATGCCCGTGAGGGCCAACGATTGCAGCAGCCAGTCGGAGCTGATGAGTCGGTTGACGATGCGGTCGGCGTTCATCACCAAGAACGGTGTG
>CAIODK010000125.1 GCA_903856995.1 uncultured Burkholderiales bacterium | reverse complement strand
TGGCGGTGCAGGGCGCAGCGGCCAACAAAATAAGGCCCGCGATGTAGCTGTCAATCTGGTCGGCAGGCAATAGCGGCGCAAACAAGTAGCGAATGAAAAACCAGCCCAGTAGCGCCATCGAAAACGGCTTGACAAACCAATTGACAAACAGCGTCACGCCAATGCCTTTGATGTGCTGACGCACCTCGTGCAAAGCGCCAAAGTCCACCTTCACCAACATCGGAATGATCATCACCCAAATCAGCAAACCCACAGGCAAGTTGACTTGCGCGTATTCGAGCTGGCCAATGGCTTGAAACAGCTCAGGCTGCCACTGGCCCAGCGCAATGCCCACAACGATGCACAGACCCACCCAAGCGGTGAGGTAGCGTTCAAAGAAGTTCATGCGTGGTCCTTGCTGATCGCACGTGCGGTGTGTTGCAACATGGTTTTCTGCAATTTGTCGGCGGGTAAGTCCACCAAGATTTGTAAGCGCTTTTGAATCATGTACAGGGTGTTGCGAAAGGCGGCCACACGTTCTTCATCTGTGCCTTGCACATCCGATGGGTCTGGGTAACCCCAGTGCGCCGTGGCGGGTTGACCGGGCCAGTAGGGACACACCTCGCCTGCCGCGTTGTCGCACACGGTGATGACCAAGTCCATGTGTGGTGCATCGGGCAATGCAAACTCATCCCAGTTCTTGCTACGCAAATAGTCGGTGGCAATGCCGGCTGATTGCAGCACTTGCATGGCCAGTGGGTTGGGTTGTTGGTTCTCGCGCGGGCTGCTGCCAGCTGAGAAAGCCTTGAAGTGCGTGCCACTGGCGCCTTGGACGATGTGGTTAAGCATGGCCTCAGCCAAGATGCTGCGTGCAGAGTTGTGCGTGCACAAAAAGAGGACGTTCAAGGTGTTCATGGTTGTTGTGGCTCAGTAAAGGGGGGAAAGATAAAGAAGAAATTTTTCAAGCGTGTGTCAGGCTTAGCAGCAGCCACTGGCGGGCGAGCAACCGGCACCGGCGTTGATGCGTGGTTTGTCTGCTGTCGCCGTAGCTGTGGCCGTGGGTGCGCAGCACAATTCCATGGCCAAGCAGGCGGTGTGTTTGAGGCCGGTGGTCAGCGTCAAGGTTTGGCCATCGCTGCTCCCAGATACCACAGGGTATTGCGACACCACGCTCACTTCGTGTTCGATCTCCACTGGCAAGTCAAGCGCAGGCAGCACGTCGCCTGCAATCCGCAAGATGTTGGCAAGCTTGCTGGTTTCTAAGCGGTGCTCCACGTCGCTGTACACCCAGGTTTGCAGCAGGCAGCTCTCGGTCTTGCGTCGTGTGCCGCCGCAGTCCATGAAACTCTTGACCACATGGCCGACTTCGGTGATGTGAAAGTGGGGTGCCACCGCCTCGCCATCGGGTAAGACAATGCGCAGGCTTTGGTCTGGGTTGGCTTCAAGCAGGCTCAAAAATTGTTCGACGTTCATGGCATCCTTTGAATAATTAACAGCAGGCTTTGGCGGCCTCAGGCACCACGGCGCACGATTGGCCTTGGCAACAGTCTTGGGTGAGGTAGGTCAGCAGGTCGTTCATGCGTGCGAACTCGGCGCGGTAGATCAGGTTGCGCCCGCTGGCCTCGGCGCTGACCAAGCCAGCATGGCTGAGCGCTTTGAGGTGAAACGACAAAGCACTGGGCGCAATCTGCAGCAATGCGGCGAGGGTGCTGGGGGTCAAGCCCTCAGCACCTGCAACGACCAACGCGCGAAAGGCGCGCAAACGTTGGGTTTGGGCCAATGCCGCGAGCGCCTCAACGACATGCGATTCGGATGTTTGGATCATGTTCATAGTTCAATAATACTTGAAACATTGAAGTAATAAACGGTCATGTGTGTCACAGTTTCGTCACAATGGCTGGCTAAAGTCATTGCTGTTCTAAACAATTCAAGGAATCACATGAACTCGAAACGCAATTTCATCAAATCCGTGGCTGCCGCAGCCATGGCCACTTTGACCATGGGTTCTGCCTTCGCAGCCGACATCACCGGTGCCGGCGCGACTTTCCCATTCCCAATTTACGCCAAGTGGGCCGAAGCCTACAAAGCTGCCACAGGCAATGGCCTGAATTACCAATCCATCGGTTCTTCGGGTGGTATCCGTCAAATCAAAGCCAAGACAGTGACCTTCGGTGCGACCGATGCCCCTTTGTCTGGTGAAGACCTTGACAAAGAAGGTTTGGTGCAGTTCCCCGCCATCATTGGCGGCACAGTGCCTGTTGTGAACTTGGAAGGCTTCAAGCCAGGCGAGTTGCGCGTGACAGGCCCTGTGTTGGCAGACATGTTCTTGGGCAAGATCGCCAACTGGAACGACCCAAAAATCGCCGCGTTGAACCCAGGTAAAAAACTGCCTGACCAAACCATCACCATCGTGCACCGTGCCGACGGCTCTGGCACCACCTTCAACTTCACTGACTACCTTACAGCGGTGAGCAAAGACTGGTCTTCCACAGTAGGTAAGGGCGCTGCAGTCAAGTGGCCAGCACCTACCTCGGTGGGTGGCAAAGGCAACGAAGGCGTGGCCGCTAACGTGAACCGCGTCAAGGGCGCTTTGGGTTACGTGGAATACGCCTATGTCAAGAAGAACAACATGACCTTCATGCAGCTGCAAAACGCGGACGGCAAATATGTTGCACCAGATGATTTGACATTCGCTTCTGCCGCTGCTGGCGCAGATTGGATGAGCGTGCCTGGTATGGGTGTGTCGATGGTCAACGCCAAAGGCGCTGCCAGCTGGCCCATCAGCACCGCTTCGTTCATCTTGATGTACAAGCAACCCAGCGACAAAGTGGCTGCGGCCGAAGCCTTGAAGTTCTTCGACTGGGCATTCTTGAATGGCAAGAAAATGGCGACAGACCTCGACTACGTGGCATTGCCGGATGGCTTGACCACGCAAATTCGCGCCAAGGTGTGGACCCAAATTCAGAAGTAATTTGAGTTGAGCGAGCGATGTCCGTCGGCTCTGTGCAAAGTGCTGACGGATTTTTGATTTTTAAAAAGCAGGGTGTATCAATGAGTCTAGAGTCTGTCATGAGCTCGCACCATCAGTTGTTGCAAGAGCAAAGTCAAATGGTCAGCAGCGACATGGTGGCAATTGCCAAGAAGCAACGCGTGCAAGACTTTTTCTTTCACCGTGTCACGCAAGCGTTTTCCTTGCTGGTGTTGGTGGCTCTGTTGGGCATCATCATTTCTTTGTTTGTCAACGCATGGCCGACTTTCCAGAAGTTTGGTGTCCACTTTTTGTGGCACGTGGAGTGGGACATCATCAATGAAGATTTTGGTGCCGCCATTGCCATCGTGGGAACGGTGGCGAGTGCCGGTATTGCCCTGTTGATCGCCGTGCCGTTGGCATTCGGCGTCGCTGTATTTTTGACTGAGACCTGCCCCGTGTGGTTGCGTCGTCCCTTGGGGACATCGATTGAGTTGTTGGCGGCTGTGCCCTCCATCATTTACGGCATGTTTGGCTTGTTTGTGTTCGCGCCTTTGTTTGCCGACCACTTGCAAGTGCCTTTGCAAAAAATCTTGGGCGGCATGCCTTTGGTCGGGTTCTTGTTTGGTGGTGCCACCAACGGCATGGGCATCTTGGCGGCCGGTATTGTGTTGGCCTTCATGGTGTTGCCGTTTGTTGCCGCTGTGATGCGTGATGTGTTTGAAATCACGCCCCCTATTTTGCGCGAGTCAGCCTACGGTTTGGGTTGTACCACGTGGGAAGTGGTGCGCCAAGTGGTGTTGCCTTACACGCAAAAAGGCGTGGTCGGCGGCATCATGCTGGGCCTCGGACGTGCTTTGGGTGAAACCATGGCGGTCACTTTTGTGATTGGCAATGCCAACCGCATGCCCACCTCTTTGTTCTCGCCCGGCACATCGATCGCATCGGTGTTGGCCAATGAATTTGGCGAGGCAGAAAACTTGCATTTCTCCACCTTGTTTGCGCTGGGCTTCTTGTTGTTCGTCATCACCTTTGTCGTGTTGGCGTTGGCAAAGATGATGATCTTGCGTGCTGAAAAAGCCAAAGGCAACTAAGAGGTTTTGTATGGAAATGAACAAACAACTTTATATGAAACGCCGCATCACCAGCATGCTGGGACTGGCGTTTTCAATGACCGCCATGGCGATCGGGCTGGCAGTGTTGATCTGGATTTTGTATGTGCTGTTCTCCAATGGCCTGTCGGCGTTGGATGGCAACCTGTTCACCAGTGACACGCCTGCACCCGGCACCGAAGGCGGTGGCCTGCGCAATGCGATTGTGGGAAGTTTGATGATCGTGGGGTTGACCGTGTTGGTCGCCACACCCGTCGGCATCTTGGCGGGCATCTATTTGACCGAATATGGTGACGAAAGCAAAACAGCCGAACTGACGCGCTTTGTGACGGACATCATGTTGTCTGCACCCTCCATCGTGTTGGGCCTGTTCGTCTACGCCATTGCGGTGGCGACGGTGGGTAATTTCTCTGGTTACGCGGGTAGCTTGGCTTTGTCGCTCATTGCGGTCCCCGTCATCATGCGAACGACGGAGAACATGTTGCGCTTGGTACCTGGCAGCTTGCGTGAAGCCGCATTTGCCTTAGGCGCACCCCGTTGGAAAGTGTCCACCTTCATCACCTTGCGTGCAGCACGCAGCGGTGTCATGACCGGCTTGTTGTTGGCAGTGGCCCGCATCAGCGGTGAGACAGCGCCGTTGCTGTTCACTGCCTTGAACAACCAATTCTTCAGCACAGACATGGGTTCACCTATGGCCAACTTGCCCGTGGTTATTTACCAATTTGCCATGAGCCCCTACGACAACTGGGTGCGTTTGGCTTGGGCCGGCGCACTCCTGATTACTTTGACCGTGTTGGTTCTCAATGTGTTGGCACGTGTTTTCTTCCGCGAAAAAGTCAGCGCCTAATTTCATCTGGATTTACTCATGTCTGAAAATAAAACAGCCACTAAAAACGCCATCGAAGTTCGCAACTTGAACTTCTTCTACGGTAAGTTTCAAGGCTTGCGCAATGTCACCATGGACATTGCCGAGCGAAAAGTCACCGCCTTCATTGGTCCTTCCGGTTGCGGTAAGTCCACCTTGTTGCGCACCTTGAACCGCATGTATAGCTTGTACCCCGGTCAACGCGCTGAAGGCGAGATCAATTTATATGGCCAAAATATTTTGGAATCAGGTCAAGACTTGAACCTCTTGCGTGCCCGCGTTGGCATGGTGTTTCAAAAACCCACACCGTTCCCGATGACGATTTACGACAACATCGCCTTCGGCGTGCGTCTGTACGACAACCTGAGCAAGAGCGATATGGATGAGCGCGTCGAGTGGGCCTTGACCAAGGCCGCTTTGTGGACAGAAGTCAAAGACAAATTGGGTCAAAACGGTTTGTCACTCTCGGGTGGTCAGCAACAACGCTTGTGCATTGCGCGCAGCGTCGCGGTGAAACCCTCGGTGTTGTTGTTGGATGAGCCGACGTCCGCATTGGACCCAATCTCCACCGGCAAAGTCGAAGAGTTGGTGCATGAACTGAAGGCCGACTACACCATCGCCATCGTGACGCACAACATGCAGCAAGCAGCGCGTTGCAGCGACTACACCGCGTATATGTATTTAGGCGAGTTGGTTGAGTTTGGTGAAACTGAACAAATCTTCTTCAAGCCCAATAAGACCGCGACTGAAGACTACATCACCGGCCGTTTTGGCTAAACCGAAAGAGAACCATGCCAGATAAACACCTATCCTCACAGTTCGATACAGATCTCAACAACATCTCCTCACACGTGATGGAGTTGGGTGGTTTGGTTGAGTCGCAAATTCGTCAAGCTGTCTATGCCTTGTCTCAATTCAGCCCAGAAGCGGCTGACGATGTCCTGGTCACAGAAAATAAAGTCAACAGCTTGGAAGTTGAGATTGACCGCGAAATTGCTTCCACCATCGGCCGTCGTCAGCCTACGGCCCGTGATCTACGCTTGTTGATGGCCATGTCCAAAACCACCGCCAACTTAGAGCGCGTCGGTGACGAAGCCGCCAAGATTGCCCGCATGGTTAAGTCCATCATCGCGGGTAGCGCTCCGCGTAGTTTGCCTTCCAGCGATTTGCGCGTGTCGGCAGAGTTGGCTTCTGGCTTGCTGCGTAAAGCGTTGGATGCGTTTGTTCGCCTCGATATCCCGATGGCCGTGAGCATTCTTCGTGAAGACCACGCCATTGACCAAGAGTTCGATGGTTTTGTGCGCAAGCTCATCACCTACATGATGGAAGACCCACGCACCATCTCCGCCAGTCTTGATTTGTTGTTCATCGCTAAAGCGATTGAACGCATTGGCGACCACTCCAAAAATATTGCCGAATTCATCATCTACATCGTCAAGGGCGAAGACGTGCGTCACACGCCGTTGGTCGATGTTGAGTCCTCTATGGCTGATTGAAAGTTATTTGAAGATGAAAGTTGCACGCGTTTTGGTGGTCGAGGATGAGTCAGCGATTGCTGAACTCATCTCGGTCAATTTGCGTCACCACGGCATGTTGGCCGTGTTGGCTGCTGATGGTATTGCCGCTCAAAAGCACATCGATGAGGTGTTGCCTGATGTGATCTTGCTCGACTGGATGTTGCCAGGACAAAGTGGTTTGGAGTTGGCACGTCGGTGGCGAGCCGATCCACGCACCAAGTCCACGCCCATTTTGATGCTCACCGCCCGCGGTGACGAGCCCGACAAAATCGCCGGACTCGACGCTGGAGCAGATGACTACATCACCAAGCCGTTCTCGACGCAAGAGTTATTGGCCCGCATTCGTGCGGTGCTACGTCGCCGTGCGCCAGAGCAAGCCAGCGATGTGGTTCGCATTGGTGAACTGCAGTTGGATGGGTCAACGCACCGCGTGAGCTTCAATGACCAAGGCATCAAATTGGGCCCAACGGAGTTCAAGCTGCTCAACTACTTGATGCACCACGCCGAGCGCGTTCACAGCCGTAGCCAATTGCTCGACCGTGTGTGGGGCGACCATGTGTTCATTGAAGAGCGTACGGTGGATGTGCACGTCAAACGCCTGCGTGAGGCTTTGGGTGAGGCGGGTAGCATGGTGGAAACTGTGCGTGGCGTAGGATACAGAATCACCCGCCAACCCTAAAACTGCTTCAACAAGGCCCATGTGATTAGTCGATTCTTCTCTTTCTTTTCATTGCTGGCCTTTGGGGGTGCTTTAGGCTTTGCTTGGGCCGTCATGGGTGATAAGCCCTTGTCGATGCCCTATTTGATGAGCGGTGCGTTATTGGCCGGCTTGTTGTGGATGCTGGTGGATGCATGGCGCGGTTACCGCGTGCGTTCGTGGTTGAGGCAAGGCGACTTGGGGATGGCACCGGAAATCTCAGGTTGGTGGGGCGTGTTGATAGACCGTTCCCGCAAACTCTTGCGCGAACGTGAGCGCAGTATTGACGCAAGCGAGCAACGCTTGAAAGATTTCTTATCTGCCATTCAAGCCTCACCCAATGGCGTGGTGATGTTGGATTCCAACGCTCAGATCGAGTGGTGCAACCAAACCGCAGCAGCACAACTGGGTATTCATCCTGAACGCGATGTGATGCAACGCATTGGAAATTTGTTACGCGATCCCGTGTTCACTGCTTATATGGCGGTCGAACAACCCAATGAGGCTGTCGTGATGGCTGGCCGCAAGGACCGTGTGGATCGCCCAGTGCGCATCTCTATCCAGCGCCATCGCTATGGTGAAGGCAAGCAACTTTTGCTCACACGCGATGTCACCCTGTTGGAGCAAGCCGAAGCCATGCGCCGCGACTTTGTTGCCAATGTGTCGCACGAAATTCGAACGCCCCTCACCGTATTGAGTGGCTTTGTTGAAACGCTACAAACCCTAGACTTGAATGCCGAAGAGCAGAAGCGTTATTTGGCATTGATGGCGATTCAGGCGGATCGCATGCAAGGTCTGGTGGAGGATTTGCTGACGCTGTCTCGCTTAGAGGGCAGCCCCACCCCAAGTTTGCAAAGTACCTTGCCATTGGCGCATTTGATGCAGTCTTGTGAGCAAGAGGCGCACGGGCTATCCGACACGATTTCTCATGGCGCAGAGCCGCAACACATCGAATTTCAAACCGATCACTTGCTTGGGGATGCCGTGTTGCTGGGGAATGAGCGTGAACTACAGAGCGCTGTCTCTAATTTGGTGAGCAATGCCGTGCGGTACACCCCTGCGGGTGGCCGCATTCTTGTGTCCGTTGGCCAAGGTTCGGACGGCAGTTTGATGGTTGAGGTGCGTGACACTGGCGCCGGGATTGCAGCTGAACATTTGCCACGGTTGACAGAGCGCTTCTACCGCGTAGACCGTAGTCGTTCACGCGAATCGGGCGGCACGGGCTTGGGCTTGGCCATCGTCAAGCACGTGATGCAGCGCCATGGCGCTAGCTTGTCGATCTCGAGTGAGGTGGGGCAGGGCTCTTGTTTCAAGCTGACCTTCCCTGCGACTCGCTGGCGTTTGAACCCCTAAGCGGGTACCACGCGGCATTCACCGCAGAAGAAGTGGTTGGCATTCAAGAAGCGCCTGAATGACCCGCTAGATCTGGGCTTGTGTGTGCCGCATTTGATGCAACTCATCATTTCCCCCGTCCGTCCGCTTCCCTCAAATGGGGATCCATTTTTCTTGCGGCTATAGCGCAGACCATCGTCTTTGATTTCTGAAGTTTCGTGTTTGTGGTGGGTCATAGCAAACGCTTAGTGGGATTTTTTGAGACGACTTTTTTCAAAATGCTTGAGCAGCACATAAGTAATCAGACCGATGAAAGCAGAGCCAAGTAAGAACCCACCGTAAGCCATAGGCCAAGGGATGCCGTCGGTCATCATGGAGAACTCCGACATACCCCCGACACCGGCCAAGATGTTGATCGGCATGAACACAACGCTGAAAACGGTCAGTTGATTCACGCGTTTGTTTTGGTTGATGTTGATGAAGCCGATGGTGGCGTCCATCAAAAAGTTGATTTTGTCGAACAGGAAAGCGGTGTGGCTGTTCAACGAGTCGATGTTGCGAAGAATTTGTTTTGCATCCGAGATTTGATCGGATGTCAGCAGGCGGCCACGCATCAGAAAGCTCAAGGCGCGTTGGGTGTCCAAGATGTTGCTTCGGATCCGACCGTTTTGATCCTCTTCTTCGGCGATGTCCGCCAAGATGCCCGCGGCCTCTTGGTCGGTGATGGCTTCGCTCAGCACGTGCCGGCCAACGATGCCGAGCTTGGCGTAGGTGTTCTCCAGTGAATCGGCGGACACTTCAACATCTGCGCCATAAAGGTCTAGTAAAAGGTCGACGCAATCCGTGACATAGCCTGGCTGTGTGTGCGCGCGACGGCGTTGCAAGCGAAACACCGACAGCTCTTCATTGCGCAGTGAAAATAAGACGCCGCCATGCAAGATGAACGCAACCGGAACGCTTTTTGATGTGTCTTCACGGTCTAGCAAGAAGTTGGAGTGGAGATGAATGTCATCATTTTCTTCAACATGGAATCGAGCGCTCACCTCAAGGTCTGTTGCTTCAATCGGGTCTGGTAATTCGACGCCAAAGTGTGAGCCAACAAAAACACGTTCAGCTTTGGAGGAGTTGATCAAATCGACCCAAATAGGTTTTGCCCCAGCAAGATCTTTGCGGCCAGAAATCTGAATGTTCTTCAGGCGGCCGTCGACCAACTCATACACATTAATTTTGCTGTCTTCAAAGTCAGGCTGCCTATCACCAGCAATGTCGCTGCGTTTTTCGTCAGAGATTTCCCAAAGCACATCGTTTTCACGCGCTTTTGGGATCATCGCCCATAATTTTTTTGCATCCTCTAAGGGAAGAGCTTCTAGGTAGCCGCCCAGCGAGGTAGCGCTTTGCGTGGCAATGAAGTTGTGCAATTCAGCGTCATGCTGTTTTTGTAGCAAGGTTTCAACAAATTCTTGTTTGTGCATTTGCTGACTGTGAACCATTCCATCAACTAGTTTTTGTTTGTGCAACATCTCGATTAATTTTTTGAGTGACATGGCGTAGTCAAGTCTGTCGACGATGGCCGCTGGTAAGCCGGGGCCTATAACGTGCAATCAAACGAATTGCGTAATTTTCAGAAATAAGGCGGTCAACCAAATACCCATGCACAGCAAAATGCTGAGCAGCACCGCAGCGCTACCTAAGTCTTTGCAACGTTTGGAAAGGTCATGCCACTGAGGGCCTACGCGATCAATGGCTGATTCAAGCCCTGTATTTAAGAGTTCGACTGTCAAAACAAATATGACCGATCCTGATAGAAGTGAAATTTCAACCCAAGTGCTTCCCAAGTAAAAAGAGAGCGGAATCAAAACAAAAGCAACATAAGCTTCCTGCTTGAAGGCGGGCTCGTGCATGGCCGCTTTTAAGCCTTGAATCGAATACCCGAACGCGTGAACAACTCGACTCAGCCCGCGTCTTTGTTTTTGTAGGTTTTCATGAATATGGGTCATTGGCTAACAATTTACATTTCATTTATGACTGTGATGTGAAATGACGGTGCTTGATCTGTTTAAAACTTCTCAGGAATGATCATCTCGTCTTGAATAGGGTGACGGGTGTAGTCTGGGTTGCGTACACGGTCTGGCAGATCAATCTCTGGATGCTCTATTTCGTGGTAGTTGAAGTGTTCAAGCAGATGCGTGATGCAGTTCAATCGCGCACTTTTCTTGTCATCCGCTTGAACCACCCACCAAGGCGCTTCGGGTGTGTGCGTGCGCTCAATCATGGTTTCTTTGGCGGCGGTGTAGTCTTCCCAACGGCGACGACTCTCCAAGTCCATCGGACTGAGTTTCCATTGCTTCAAGGGATCGTGAATACGGCCTAAAAATCGTGCATGTTGCTCATCATCCGTGATGGAAAACCAATATTTAATCAGGGTGATACCACTGCGAGACAGCATTTTTTCGAATTCAGGCACTGTGCGGAAAAATTCTTCGTATTCATCGTCATTGCAAAACCCCATGACGCGTTCCACACCAGCACGGTTGTACCAACTGCGGTCAAACAAGACGATTTCCCCTGCTGCGGGCAAATGCGCCACATAGCGTTGGAAGTACCACTGTGTGCGTTCGCGTTCATTTGGGGCGGGCAGGGCAGCCACGCGACAGACGCGTGGGTTGAGACGTTGTGTGATGCGTTTGATCACGCCACCTTTGCCTGCCGCATCGCGACCTTCAAACAGAATCACCACCTTTTGCTTGGTGGCTACCACCCAGTCTTGCAACTTAACGAGCTCACCTTGCAATCGCAACAGTTCTCGGAAATATTTGACGCGGTCGGTGGTGTCCCCGTCTTCATCCATCGACATTTCGATCTCTTCATCCAGCGTGTCCAAGATGTCATCGCGTAGTCGTTGAATTTGCTGATCGTCAAGTGGTTTGTTGAGGCTCATGGTGGTTTCCGTTTTCCACATCATGCGCAAGTTCTGTGGCAACTTGATGACACAGTGTCACGGGGATTTCATATGACTGACTTACATTTTTAAGGCATGTTCAAAAACGAACCTTCATAGGTGACCTTATTTCGCTTCGCATCATTTCCTGTCTAGCTATGTACTTGATACTTTCTGGGTGTGCGGTTCGACCTTATGTGGTTGAACAGACGGCTCAGGCTTTATCTGGTCAATCCATGTCGAGTGAAGATGACTTACAACTTGCGCGCGAGGCCAGCGCCTTTTATTTGAAGTTCTCCGAATCGGTTCTCAAAGAAACGCCAGGACATTTGAAGCTGGCC
>CAIODK010000124.1 GCA_903856995.1 uncultured Burkholderiales bacterium | reverse complement strand
GATTGCTGGTGGTGTCGAGAGCATGAGTCGTGCGCCTTTCGTGATGCCCAAAGCAGAAAGTGCCTTCAGTCGAAATAACACGGTCTACGACACCACAATTGGTTGGCGCTTTGTCAACAAATTGATGAAGGAAAAGTATGGCGCGGACTCCATGCCAGAGACTGCTGAGAACGTCGCTGTTGATTACAAGATTGAACGTGAAGCCCAGGATAGTATGGCTATGAACAGCCAGTTACGTGCTGTAGCGGCTCAGAAGGCTGGACATCTGGCAAGAGAAATTGTTCCAGTCACGATTCCTCAGAAAAAGGGGGATCCTATCGTCGTAGATACGGATGAGCATCCACGTGAAACTAGTTTGGAGGCGCTGGCCAAACTCAAGGGTGTTGTGCGTCCTGACGGAAGTGTCACGGCTGGAAATGCATCGGGCGTTAATGACGGCGCCTGTGCTCTTTTGCTGGCCGGTGAGGCAGAGGTCGCTCAGTACGGTTTGATACCCAAGGCTCGTGTCATCGGCATGGCTGCTGCGGGTGTAGCGCCTCGTGTGATGGGTATTGGACCTGCGCCAGCAACTCAAAAAGTGTTGAAGCAAACGGGTCTAACACTGGATCAAATGGATGTCATTGAGCTCAATGAAGCATTTGCCGCTCAGGGCTTAGCTGTGTTGCGATTGTTGGGCTTGAAGGATGACGATGCGCGTGTAAATGCTTGGGGTGGTGCTATTGCACTGGGTCATCCACTGGGTGCTTCAGGAGCGCGTCTTGTAATGACTGCAATTAATCGATTGCATGCCACCGGTGGCCGTTATGCCTTGTGCACCATGTGTATAGGGGTGGGGCAGGGTATTGCAATGATCATTGAAAAAGTCTAGATGGTTGATGTTCCCCCGCAACTGCAGAAAACTCAAGCTTCAATTTTAGACTTGAGTTTTTCTACCTCTGCGTGGGAAGTCCACCCAACAGCCAACGCGGCGGTCAAAAATCTGGAAGAGTTGGGACTCATTGGTGAGACAACGGGGAATAAAAAGAACCGGAGTTTCAGCTACTCGGCCTATATCAACTTGCTTTCTCAGTAAATAAACTGTGGTTTGACGGTGGGTCGCTCTGGAATCGACGTGCCACCATGTCAGACGCTGGCGGTACCTCGCCATTTGCCAATAACAAATGGCGATCTAAATGTCGTTCAGATGGCTCTAGCAAACGCCGGTAGAGTTCTTTGCACAGCATTCGTGCGGTATGCCCAGGCCAGTGGATGGGAAGCAGAACGTCTGGCAATTCAGGATCGCGCAGGAGTAACCTTCGAAAGTCATGAATCAGTAACGTACGTGTGAGGAACGCATTTTCTTCATCAACGCTTGAATTGGGCGCTTTTCTTAGGGCGTCTAAGATGGCCTTGTATCTTTCAACGAATTCAATGTAGTCGTTCGCGAGGTGCTCAAGGTCCCATGCGGATCGCACGATCTCAGCATCGTTCGCAGATTGGTCTAGTTTCGGATTGACTGCGACAAGCGGCATTAATTTGGGTAACAAATGAGCCATGCCGTCAACGCCAAGAGCATCAAATGCAGTGGTTAAGTCTGCGCTTGGGTGGACGAAACAATTGGCGTTGAGCTCGCCAAACCCTTGCCAGTAGAAGGCTCTGCGCAGGCGCTCACGCTCGCGAGGGGGGATCTCTGAGACCAGCATGACAAGCCGCCATCTTTGATCCCATGGGGCTGCGGTGGCTGCATAAATCTGACGGGATGCTTCTTCAAAGCGCCGCCATCCCGAAGCGGAGAGTTTGTAGTCGGTTCGGCGACCATGTGTTTGTGTGGTCAACCATTCATCTTTGACTAAACGGAAGACGGTCGTGCGCACCAACCGTTCGTTCAGGTTAAGGGGCTGGAGAAGGTTGATCAAACCACCCAACCAAATTTGACCGCCTCTGGGGAGGATGGCATCACCAAATACCGAGGTGATCAATGAGCCTGCTTTGACACGCGTTGTTTGACGGAAACTGTCAAGTCGTTCTTGAATGCAGTTGTTGGCTTTATTTTTCATTAAGCGTGAAAAAATTAAGTTTGATTGATTGAAGTTGTTTTAAGTGATGCGAGATCGATCACGAACCGATACTTCACGTCACTCTTGAGCATGCGCTCAAACGCTTGGTTGATGTCTTGTGGTTGGATGATTTCAATATCTGAGGTGATGGCGTGTTGCGCGCAGAAATCTAGCATTTCCTGGGTCTCTGCAATCCCTCCGATCAGAGAGCCTTCAATCGACTTTTGTCCAAAGATGAGGGGCGCGGTGTTCAATGCCGGTTCTAGTGGTCCGAAATATCCAACAAGTACCAGTTTCCCGTTATAGGCCAGTGCAGGAACATAGGGGTTGATGTCGTGGGCGTAGGGGATGGTGTCAATGATGAGATCAAATTGTCCTTTGAAACTGGACATTTTTTTCTTATCAGTGGACAGCACGACATGGTCAGCACCCAGAGCACGCGCTTCGGTTTCTTTGGCGAGCGAACGGGTGATGAGCGTCACTTCAGCGCCTAATCCCTTGGCGAGTTTAATGGCTAAATGACCGAGGCCTCCCAAGCCGACAACTGCCACCTTACTTGTCGCAGAGATGTTGGCGCGTTTGAGAGGAGACCACGTGGTGATGCCTGCACATAAAAGGGGGGCAGCACCTTTGAGGTCCAAGCCCTTGGGTATCTTCAATACAAAGTCCTGCGCTACCACAATCATTTCCGAGTAGCCACCTTGTGTGGGTAGTTTGTCATGGCGATCAAGGCTACCGTAGCTGTAGGTCGCATGTTTGATACAAAACTGTTCGTGGCCCTGTAAGCAGGGGGCGCAGTGTCGACAAGAGTCAACTAAGCAGCCTACTCCGACATGATCGCCCACTTTGAATTTGGACACATCGTTGCCGATGGCGGACACACGGCCCACAATTTCATGGCCAGGCACCATGGGGTATTGGGAGTAGCCCCAGTCATTGCGAACATTGTGAAGGTCAGAGTGGCATACGCCACAGTAAAGGATGTCGATGACAACATCATCAGGGCGCGGGTCTCGCCTGACAAAGTGGAAAAGTCCTAACGGCGTGGTGTTTGAATGCGCGGCATAACCACGAACGTTCATCGTCATGTCGTGACTTTCATGTGCATGGGGGAATCTATCTTTTGGAGGCGCCAAAACAGCCATCCAGTGATGGATAAGTTGAGAAGATTCCAAACCATCCCATTGATGAACGCTGCTTGATAGTTGCCTGTCATGTCGAAAATCCAACCCGATAACCAGCCGCCCAAAGCCATACCTATCAGTGTCGCCATGATGGCTGAACCGACGCGCTCGCCCGCTTCTTGGGGAGGGAAATGCTCCCTGACAATGATGGCGTAGGAGGGCACGATGCCACCTTGAAACAGGCCAAACATGGCCGAAATGACATAGAGCGGTACAAGCCCATCAAATGGTAGGAATAGTAAAAGAGCAACACCCTGGAGGGTCGAACCAAGTAGCAGCGTTCTGATGCCGCCAATTCGATCGCAGATCAAACCGGATGCCAAACGACTGAGGATGCCGCAGGTAAGCATCAGCGACAGCATTTCTGCGCCCCTTGCCGCGCCAAACCCCAAGTCTGTGCAGTAGGCAACGATGTGCACTTGCGGCATTGACATGGCGACACAACAAGAGACGCCGGCCACACACAATAAAAATTGTGCGCGCGAGGGATGAAGCCCAAAGGGGCGATTGCGATCTCTTAAAAGGCTTTGTGCTGTGGCATTCAGGTGATTGATTAATGGTGGACGTTGCCTCATGCGCAGGGATAGAAGCAACATGCCGATGCCACAGGTGAGGCCAAGGAGTAAATAAGTTTGGCGCCAACCGATGACTTCAATGCCATGTTGAACGATAGGCGGCCAGAGCGCGCCAGCAATGTAATTGCCGCTTGCACAAATGGCAACGGCAATTCCACGCCTTTTTTGCCACCATAAAGCCGTATCAGCCATGAGGGGGGCGAATGTAGAAGAGCTGCCGATAAGACCTAGAACAGCATGGGCGAGCCCAAAAATCCAAATGTTGTCTGCCTTAGAGGCTAGTACGAATCCACCACACACGGCCAGCGCGCCACACCACAAAACGGGCATCAGGCCGTGTCGATCTGCCAAACGTCCTGTCCAGATGCCGCCGATGCCCAGACAGATCATCATGAGTGTGTAGGGTAGCGATGCATCGGCGCGACCAATTCCAAACTCAGTTTGAACCGTTGGCAGAACAACGGACACCACGTACATGCTGCTGTTACCCAGAACGACCAGCCCAAGCGTTGCTAAAAGACGGAGCGCAGCATGGGGTGAATCAATGAGACTTGAATCGGCAGGGATTGTGCGCATAGATGGGATGATCAAAAAAAAGTGCAGAAACTTTTCAGTTGCTGCACGTTAGGTGGTTAACGATGATCGAAGCTAATCACCAATTTATTTGTTGTTGCACGCGCTTGGCAACTGAGGGCAAAACCTTGTGAGACCTCATCTGCTTCTAGTGTGTAGTTTTTGTCCATGGTGACGCTGCCATCCACAACTTTGCAACGGCAAGTGCAACAGACGCCGGCTTTGCAGGAAAATGGCAAGTCAAGTCCTGCATTGAGTGCTGCATCCAAAACGTGTTCATCTGGGCTGATAGCAATTTCATGCGATTTTCCGTCAAGCACGACGGTCATGTGCACACTTTTGACAGATGCTATTTTCTCTTTCGACGCATCTGTGTCAGCTTGCACTTTATTCGCTTGTGCGGTGGACGTTGCGAAGCGCTCACTGTGGACGCGGTCTGCCGGGACGCCTGCATCATGGAGTGCTTTTTCAGTGACTTCAATCATGGCCTCAGGGCCGCAAATAAACACTTCGTCCATGCTTCTGGCTGGCAGGAGCGAGTCGATGATCGATTTAACCTTTTGAGCATCAATGCGGCCTTGCAGGAAATCAACTTCCTGAGCTTGTTGAGACAAGATATGAATCATCGTGAAACGGGCAGGAAAGCGATCTTTCAAGTCTTGCAAGGCTTCGTTGAACATCACGCTTGACATGCGACGGTTGCCGTAAACCAACGTGAATTTGGAATCAAGTTGTTCTTCGAGCGTTGTCGCGGCAATTGACAGGATCGGTGTGATGCCAGAGCCCGCCGCAAATCCGACACGGTGAATTGCGCGAGTTTTTTTAACGATGAATCGGCCTTCAGGCGGCATGACACTGATTTTGTCGCCTACTTTTATTTCAGTAGCAGCCCAGTTCGAGAAGAGCCCACCTTCGACGGGACGGATGCCAATCTCGAGTTCACCCGTTTTGATGAATCGGCTACGAGGACTGCTGATGGAATAGTTGCGTCGGACGTCTTGACCTTTGACTGTGGCGCGCAGTGTCAAGAATTGACCAGGTTCGAAATGGAATGTCTCACGAAAATTGCTTGGAATGTCAAAAGTGATCGCGACAGAGCCGGCTGCTTCTTGGCAGACTTTCTTGACGGCGAGTTCTTGAAAAGTAGGGGATGACATTTGAATTTCTCCGAAAAATCTTAATAAGGCTTGAAGTAGTCAAACGGTTCTTGGCAATCTAGGCACTTGTACAGGGCCTTACATGCGGTGGAACCAAAACGTGATGACTCAAACGTATGACTAGAGCCGCAATGCGGGCATTCGACGGCGATTTCCGTATGCAATGGTTTACGCATGAAATGCATAACGCTTTCTTGCTGCGCAGGCGTGCCACATTGACGATTGGGCGGTGCAATTCCATAAGCTTTGAGCTTGTCCTTGGCGAGATCCGTCATCCAATCGGTGGTCCATGCTGGGGCAAGTTGGGTTTTCACCTCAACTTGCAGTCCCAGTGCTTTAACGGCACAGCGCACGTCGTCATGAATTTGCTCCATGGCTGGACAGCCGCTGTAAGTCGGGGTAATGACCACGACGACCGTGTTGTCTGGAAGCAGTTCTACATCTCGAATAATTCCCATTTCACGAAGCGTGATCACTGGAATTTCCGGGTCTGTCAAAACGTCCAAAGCATTCCAGACGTTGTTAACAACGTCGGATTGCTGTTCTTGTAGGGAGGAGGTCACCACACACCTTCTGGATGCGCGCGCGCAAGGCTTTGCATTTCATTCAGAAGAAAGCTCAAATGTTCAGAGTGCGCGCCATGTTTTCCAGTGGTCACAAAGCCTTCGCTCGATGGGAGTTTTAGTTTTGCTTCAGCAAGCGTGTTGCCAACCAAAGTTTCCCAGTCCGACTTGACCTGTCCGGTGCTCACACCAATGCCAGCTTCAACGGCGTGTGACTCATATGCGCAGGTTGTCCAGAACTCTTGTGTGTAAGGCATCAAGTGATTCAATGCATTTTGAGCACGTGTGTTGGACTCTTCTGTGCCGTCACCAAAACGAATCAACCAATCGTGCGAATGGCGAAGGTGATAGCGCACCTCTTTGAGTGACTTGGCAGCGATGGCTGCAAGGTGTTCATCTTTGGAGTGTTGAAGTTTTTCCCAAGCTAACGCCATGAATGCACTGTAGAGAAAGTTTCGGACAATCGTCACTGCATAGTCACGGTTATCAACCGCGTACCCGACGAGAGCTCCGTGATGCGGCAGCTCTAACAGCGTGTAGTTTTTGAAATCTTTATCTTCCCGGAAGTAAGCTAAAGAATCTTCGGTCGAGCCATCATTTTTTAAAGTGGCTGCGTATTGATAGAGCATGCGCGCTTGTCCAATTAGGTCCAAGCTGTTGTTTGCCATCGCAATGTCTTCTTCGAGGACGGGGCCGTGACCGCACCATTCGGCATTGCGTTGCCCTAGAACGACGGCATTGTCAGCTAGGTGAAGGACGTAGTCTAGGTTTGACATTACATGTGCCCCACTTCATCAGGAATTGCGTAGAAGGTAGGGTGGCGATAAATTTTGTCACTGGCAGGATCAAAAAACTCACCTTTGTCATCGGGCGCGCTTGCTGTGATGCTGTTGGATGGGAGTACCCAAATGCTCACGCCTTCTTGGCGACGTGTGTACACATCACGGGCCATTTGTAGTGCATGTTGCGCATCGCTGGCGTGCAAGCTGCCGCAGTGCTTATGTTCCAAACCTTGTTTGCTGCGAACGAATATTTCCCACAAGGGCCATTCGATCAGTGCTTTTGGTGGTGTGTTTTTGGTGTTCATGCAGCCTCCTTAAGTGTGTTTTGTTTGCGGGCGTGTGCCATTGCTGCATCACGTACCCATTGACCTTCATTCCATGCTTTCACACGGGTATTCAAACGTTCCTTGTTGCAAGGGCCGTTGCCGTTGACAGTTGCCCAGAACTCATCCCAGTCAATCTGACCGTAGTCATAGTGTTGGCGTTCTTCGTTCCATTTCAAATCTGGATCGGGAAGCGTGACCCCTAATACCTTTGCTTGGGGAATGGTTGCGTCAACAAACTTTTGACGCAAATCATCGTTGCTGATGCGCTTGATGCCCCAGCGCATGCCCTGCGCACTGTTTGGGCTGTCTGCATCGGGTGGTCCGAACATCGCAAGGCATTTCCACCACCAGCGATTAACAGCTTCTTGCACCATTTCTTTTTGTTCGGCAGTGCCTGTCATCATGACGAGCAGGGCTTCATAGCCTTGGCGTTGGTGGAAACTTTCTTCTTTGCAAACGCGCACCATCGCACGAGCGTATGGGCCATAGGAGCAACGGCACAAGGGGATTTGGTTCATGATGGCGGCACCATCAACCAACCAACCTACAACACCAATGTCAGCCCATGTGGAGGTTGGGTAATTGAAAATTGAACTGTATTTGGCACGGCCAGTATGCAAACCTTCTAGCATTTGATCGCGACTCGTCCCCAAGGTTTCTGCAGCGCTGTATAGATACAAGCCGTGACCACCTTCGTCTTGAACTTTAGCAATCAAGATGGCTTTGCGTTTCAGGCTAGGCGCTCGGCTGATCCAGTTACCTTCTGGCAACATGCCAACGATTTCGCTGTGTGCATGCTGACTGATCTGACGCACCAGTGTTTTGCGATATGCGTCTGGCATCCAATCTTGAGGCTCAATTCGTCCATCGTCATCGATGCATTTGTCGAATTTTTCCATCAGCTCTGGTGGCTCAATGGCAGCGATAGGCGTGGCACCTTTGGGTGATGAGTTATCGGGAACACTAAAAGATTGTGTGTACATGGTTTGATCCTTTTCAGATGAAAGGTTGAAGGGAATCGTTTGAGTTCAAAGCATCCATGACGGCGTGCGCTTATCTAGGAATGAAGTGATTCCATTTTTGGCTTCGTCGGTGGCGCGTTGGCGTGAAATTCGTTGCGCAGTTTCTTCACATACTGCGTCATCAATAGGGCGGCCACTGATGGCGGAAATTAAATCCTTGGCTGCTTTTTGTGCGAGAGGAGCCCCCAAAATTAAGGACTCAATGATGGCGTTAACGGTTGCATCCAATGCATCACGTTCACAGACTTCGGTCACTAAGCCTATGGCATGTGCACGTTCCGCGCTCAATCTTTCTCCGGTTTGGAAGTATCTGAGTGCATGACGAGGGCCAATTGCGCGCAACACATATGGGCTAATGACGGCAGGGATGATGCCGAACTTAACCTCTGATGTGGCAAACATGGCATCTTTGCTCGCTACAGAGATATCACATGCGGCGGCTAACCCAGTGCCTCCGCCAAGTGCCGCACCTTGGACTCGTGCAACTGTTGGCTTCGACAACGTAGAGAGCGTGTGAAGCATGCTTGCGAATAAACGGGCATCGGCACGGTTCTCTGTTTCACCAAAATTGGATGCACGTTTCATCCAATTCAAGTCAGCACCTGCTGAGAAGTGCTTACCAAGCCCGCCCAGAACCACAACGCGCACGGATGGATCAGCATCCAATTCTTTGCATGCTGAATGTAAATCTGAAATCAACTGCTCGTCAAAAGCATTGAAAACATCAGGACGATCCATCCAAATCGTGGCAACACGATTTTTCCGTTCTATTTTTAGAGTCGTGTACATGGTTCTGAGCGTTGGTTGGCTTATTTAGAGAGCGTCCACTTGCCGTTCTTCACTTCCAACATGCGGAAGGAAGTCAGGTTCAAGCCCATGTGGTCATTCGCTGTCATGTTGAATGTGCCACTTGTTGCTACGAAACCTTTTGTAGATTCGATAGCGTCACGCACTTTAGATTTGTCTGTGCTGCCGGCACGCTTCATCGCATCAACGCTCAACAAAAGTGCGTCATAGGCATAACCACCAAAGGTGGATGCTTCGCTTTTGTATTTGGTTTTGTAGGCGTTGTCGTACGAGGTAACCATCGACTTTTGTGGGTCGTTGGCAGGGAGTTGCTCAGGAATTAACTGAGCAGGCGATGGCAGTCGAACACCGTCAGCTGCTGGGCCAGCGAGTTTCAAAAACTCATCAGATGCCACGCCATGTGATTGGTACAAAGGCAATGTGATGCCCAATTGGCGGTAGTTCTTCGTGACGATCGCGGGGCCTTGGCCTAAACCAAAGACAAATACGGCTTCAACACCTGCGGTGTTTTTGATTTTGGTCAGCTGTGGGCTGGAGTCAGTGTCTTTAGGTCCGTATGTTTCGTTCGCGACCAAGGTCACGCCATATTGAGCCGCGACAGCTTCTGTTTCCTTTTTACCTGATTGACCAAAACCACTGGTTTCAGACAAGAGCGCAACTTTTGTGATGCCGCGTTTTTTCATGTCCTCAAACACTTTTTCAGCAGCCATACGATCTGTATGCGGTGTTTTGAAAACCCACTTTTTGACGGGTTCAATCACAACGACTGCGCCGGCCAGAGAGATGAATGGGATTTCAGCTTTTGTAACCAATGGGACCATTGACATGGTGGCGCCAGTGGTGGTTCCACCGATCAGGATGTCAACCTTGTCGTCTTCGATGAGTCGCTTTGTGAAACTGTTGGCCTTGTTGGCATCTGTGCCATCGTCATAGTGGATGAGTTCGAGTTGACGGCCGAGAACGCCACCTTTTTTGTTCAATTCTTCAACATAGAGTTGAAGCGTCTTTAATTCAGGATCGCCCAAAAAGGCGGCAGGCCCCGTCACTGAGAGGACGGAACCGATTTTGATCGTTTCATCCGCTACTGCTGACAAGCTGCTCACTGCTAGCGCAGCGCTGAGTGCAATCGTTTTTAAAGTGAATTTCATGGTTTATCTCCGTTTATTTGTTCAAACTCGTTCAATGATTAACGCAATACCCTGACCTACGCCAATACACATCGTGCATAGCGCATAGCGACCACCACGACGTGCAAGCTCGTAGCTTGCCGTTGTGATGAGACGTGCACCGCTCATGCCTAGGGGGTGTCCCATGGCAATCGCTCCTCCGTTTGGATTGACATGTGCGGCGTCATCGGGCAAGCCCAAATCGCGCATCACAGCCAAGCCTTGGGCCGCAAAAGCTTCATTCAGCTCTATCACGTCCATTTGTTCGAGCTTGAGGCCCGTTTTATTTAAAACTTTGCGCACAGCAGGCGCTGGGCCAAAGCCCATGATTCGAGGCGCCAAACCCGCTGTCGCCATGCCAACGACGCGCGCTTTCGGGGTTAAACCATGACGAGCTGCAGCAGCCTCGGAGGCTATTAACAACGCACAGGCACCGTCGTTCACACCCGATGCATTGCCTGCCGTGACGCTCAACTCAGGGCCATTGACGCCTTTGAGCTTGGTCAGCATTTCAATCGTCGTTTCAGGGCGCGGATGCTCGTCCGTCGTGAAGATGATCGGATCACCTTTTTTGCGTGCGAGCGTGACATGCACGATCTCGTCGTCGAAACGACCTGCTGCATGGGCTGCTGCCCAACGCTGTTGTGAGCGAATTGCAAAAGCATCTTGGTCAGCACGACCGATGTTGAAATCTGACGCGACGTTGTCTGCCGTTTGTGGCATGGAGTGCGTGTCATACAGCTTTTTCATCATGGGGTTGACGAACCGCCAACCGATCGTGGTGTCATACACGGCGTTGTTTCGGCTGAAGGCACTCTCCGCTTTTGGCATGACGAAGGGGGCGCGGCTCATGCTCTCAACACCACCCGCAATCATCAACTCGGTTTCACCTGACTTGATGGATCGAGCGGCGAGACCTACGGCGTCCATTCCTGACCCGCACAACCGATTGATGGTTGTACCCGGTACATCGGCAGGTAAGCCTGCCAAAAGGCTGGACATACGTGCCACATTTCGGTTGTCTTCACCCGCTTGGTTGGCGCATCCATAGATGACGTCTTCTACGGCAGTCCAATCAACGTTGGCATTGCGCTCCATCAATGCTTTGAGAGGAATCGCGCCCAAGTCGTCAGCACGAACTGAGGAGAGAGTGCCGCCGTAACGTCCAATGGGGGTGCGAATGGCATCGCAGATGAATGCTTCAGTCATGAGTTTTCCTTGAATCTTTAGATCTGTTTAGGGCGGTTGTCCATCACGCGACGGGCTTTGCCTGTTTCTGTGCGTTGCAGGCTGTTGGCCGGAAACACCTTCACCCGCGTCGAAATGCCGATGACGGTTTTGATGTGATGCTGGAGCTCTTTGGTGATTTGTTGAATTTCTTCGACGCCGACGGCGTCTGTTGCCTCACGTTGCAATTCACAATGCACTTCAACGGTGTCTAGGTGCCCATCACGGCTTAAATGAATTTGATAGATGGCGGCCAAGCGTTTGTCACGCAAGATTTGTTCTTCAATCTGACTTGGGAATACATTGACGCCGCGAACAATCAGCATGTCGTCGGAGCGGCCTGTGATTTTTCCGATACGACGGAATGAACGCGAAGTAGGTTCGAGCAAGCGCGTCAAGTCTCGTGTGCGGTAGCGAATGACGGGGAATGCCTCTTTGGTGAGAGACGTGAAAACGAGTTCACCGTGTGAGCCATCTGGCAAGACCTCACCCGTGTCTGGATCGATGATCTCTGGATAGAAGTGGTCTTCCCAGATAACAGGACCATCTTTGGACTCGATGCATTCGGAGGCGACACCTGGCCCCATCACTTCGGTCAAGCCATAGATATCAATGGCATCAATTCCGAGCTTGGCTTCAATTTCTGAACGCATGCCTTCACCCCAAGGTTCCGCGCCAAAGATACCAACTTTTAATGAAATATCTTCGGGTTTGATACCTTGTCGCTCAAACTCTTCTGCGATCACCAAAGAGTAAGAAGGCGTCACCATGATGGCGTCTGGTTTGAAGTCCATGATCTGTTGGACTTGTTTTTCGGTTTGTCCGCCAGACATGGGTACGACGGTACATCCCGCACGTTCAATGCCGTAGTGCGCACCCAAACCGCCTGTGAACATGCCGTAGCCATAGGCGTTATGCACCATTTCACCGGCCATTACGCCCGCTGCTCTTAGGGAGCGCGCTATTAAATCAGCCCAGTTATTCAAGTCATTCGTGGTGTATCCCACAACCACTGACTTGCCTGTTGTGCCGCTGGATGCGTGAAGTCGCGCAACTTTGTTGCGAGGGACTGCAAACAAACCAAAGGGGTAGTGGTCACGTAAGTCCAGCTTCGTCATGAAGGGGAA
Organism: uncultured Burkholderiales bacterium; assembly: GCA_903856995.1. GTDB lineage: Bacteria > Pseudomonadota > Gammaproteobacteria > Burkholderiales > Burkholderiaceae_C > Limnohabitans. The sequence continues at coordinate 6,526 of CAIODK010000124.1, read as the reverse complement.
CTTGGATAGGTCTGACAGTGATTTCAGATCATCAGGGTGAACACCTTTAGCGACACACTTTTCACGATACGGTGCCACATTGTCATAGGTGTGGTGAATTGACCATTTCAGCCGGTCCAGTTGGAGTGCCGTGACTTCATCCCGGCTTGCTTTTTCAATGGGGTCAAGGTTGGCTGCATTCGGGCTTTGTTTTATGGTCATCTTCTTTCTCCTGATCGCGATATGTCTTGAAATAAATATGTTGGGATTAGTGGTGAGCTTCGAATCCAGCGACAACTTCGCCTTTGATTCGGTAACTTTTCCCACGAAATAGCGCAACGGTATTACCACCCTGAATTTGGATGGTGACGTCGTAGACGCCGGTTCTTCCCGAAGCTGAGCGTTCGATGGCGGTTGCTTCAAGGACGTCACCTTCGCGAGCGGGTGATAAGAAGTCAATGTGGCAGGCTGAGGCGACAGTATTCAAGTTGTGGCTGTTGCATGCATAAGCAAACGCACTGTCCGCAAGCGTGAAGATTAAGCCACCGTGGCAGATGCCATGGCCGTTCACCATGTCTGAGCGAACGGGCATCCGCAGGGTTGATTGGCCGGGTGCGATCGAGACGATGCTCATTCCCAGTGCGTGGGTAGCTTTATCTTTTGACCACATGGCCTGGCTTGCAGCTTCTGCCAGTTTTTGCAGATCTATGGGGGTGGCGTGCTCAGTCATGAATCGTCCGTCCTGCATAAACTGCTTGTTGAATGAGGGGAGAGATGCGATAACGATCTTCTCCATAAAACTGGGCTAGGTTCGATAACACGGTGTTGATCGTCACGACCCCAATTTCATCGGCCCAAGCCAATGGGCCGCGTGGGTAGTTGACGCCAAGGCGCATGGCGACGTCGGCACCGGCGGCATCACAGACGCCTTGATTGACAGCATCTGCAGCTTCGTTGGCAAGCATTGCAACCGTGCGCATGACGACCATGCCCGGTACATCATTCAACACAGAGACGGTGTAACCGGCGGCTTGAAACAATCCCGTCGCAGCTTCTTTTGTTTTTTCATCGGCTTGGTGTGCAACAGCAATGGCCATGCGTGTCGACTTGCTGTAGTCGAGTGCAATATCTGTCAACACCAGCTTGTGAATACCAGTGTCGTGAGCCCTTTGTGTTGCGCTACGTCCATCGGTTTCAAAAAATACAACATCGCTGATCTGTGCAATCCGATCGTCATTTGCTGAAGAGTTTTGGAAAGCAACGCCAGCTGATTTCAGTCGCTCCGCCAAGTTGGTAGCAGCAATTGATGAACCAAAAATTTTGATATCAGAGGGTGCAACGCAGGCTGATGCGGTTTGTGGTGCTGGACGAACAGCATCAGGGGCGTAATCGTAGAAGCCGCGCTGTGTTTTTTTACCCAAGAAACCTGCGTCGACGAGCTCTTGTTGAATCAGTGAGGGTCGGAAACGTGAATCGTTAAAGAAGGCATTCCATACGGAGCAGGTTACGGCGAAATTAACGTCATGACCAATCATGTCCATCAACTCAAACGGACCCATTCGGAAACCACCGGCTTCACGCATGATGGCGTCCAGCGTCGCACAATCACCAGCACCTTCCGTCAGGAGGCGAAGCCCTTCCGAATAGTACGGACGGGCGACACGATTGACGATGAAGCCGGGCGTTGACTTCGCATAGACAGGCGTTTTCCCCCACGCCTTGGCTGTGTCGAACAATGCATTCGCGAGCTGTGGGTCTGTTGCGAGGCCTGAGATGATCTCTACCAGCGCCATGAGGGGGGCTGGGTTGAAGAAATGCATACCTACCAAGCGCTTGGGATGTGCGAGAACCGCGGCAATCGAGGTGACCGAGATTGATGATGTATTTGTTGCAAAAATACATTCAGACCCACACAGGCCTTCTAGCTCAAGAAATAGTTTGCGCTTGACGTCTAGGTTTTCAACGATTGCTTCAATGACGAGACCTGTGTCGGCCAGTTCTGCCACAGCGCACGCAGGAAGTAACCGAGCGCTTGCCGCTTGCGCTGCGTCAGGGGTCATTTTCCCCTTGGCAGACATTTTTATGAATTGCGCTTTGATGCCCTCAATTGCTTGAGCTGCTGCACCTTCGCGGTTATCTAACAGGCGAACCGTATGCCCCGCTGCGGCGGCAATTTGGGCGATTCCAGCACCCATGGCGCCAGCGCCGACGATGCCTATTTTTGTGGTTGTTGCAAGAGCAAAATTGGTCATACTTATTCCCCCGTGAAGCGGGGTGAACGCTTGTCTAAGAATGCAGAGACGCCTTCAATGTAGTCGGCGCTTTTGCCAAGTTCACGCATCAAAGAGCCTTCGTAGGTTAAGTGCTGTTCGAGCGTATGCGTGTGTGCGATTTGCATGGCTTGTCTGGTCCGCATCAATGCCTTGGTTGGCATCACTGCGAGTTGCTGTGCGAGCGCGTCGACGCTGGTCATAAATGATTCATCCGCAACGGCTTCCCAGATCATTCCCCATTCGGCAGCTTTTGTTGCTGTGAGCTTGTTGCCCGTCATCGCTAGACCCAAGGCGCGAGCTTGGCCAACACGTTGAGGCATGTGCCAAGAGCAACCCGTGTCTGGAATCAAACCAATCTTTGCAAAGGGAAGGATGAATGAAGCAGAGGCTGTGGCCAGCACCATGTCGCATGCCAAGGCCAGACTCGCGCCTGCACCAGCTGCGATGCCGTTCACGGCTGCAATGGTGGGGACACGCAAATTGCTCAATCGCAGAACCAATGGTTTGTAATGACGTTCGACGACATCGCCCAGATCTGGTGGCGTTTGACCCGGTACAAAACGGACTTCTGAATCGGCCAAGTCCTGGCCGGCGCAGAATCCGCGCCCAGCACCCGTGAGAACCAACACGCGAATAGCTTTGTTGCTCTGGATGCTGTCCAACGCATCCCGAAGTTCGGCATGCATTTCAGCGTTGAAGCTGTTCATCTTGTCTGGACGATTGAGGATGAGCTTGGCAACGCCATGGCGCTCCTCAAACTGAATGTACTGGTAGGTCATGCTTCGGTTTCGTATCAGACGTGGTAGCGACGTTGGACGACGCGGAAGCGGTTGGCGACAAAGGCTGAGTCAGCGTAAGACGCGTTGGCAGAAGGGTTGCCACCTGTGCCGTGGTAGTCAGAGAAGGCAGACGATTGGTTCACAAAAACGCCGCTTGTCAAGTTGATCGACAAGGCGACCTTTCCGCGCCATGTAGCTTGTGTCATCGCGTTGATCACCGCATCGTGGGTGGAATACAAACCTACGGTCAATGCGCCGTGTGTTTGAACAATGCGTTGTGAGAGTGCAATGGCAGCGTTGGTGTCGGCTGTCTTGACGATGAAGCTAATGGGACCGAAGCGCTCTTCCATGTAGGCCGCTTCATCCGCCGCATCGCAAGCCAATAAGACGGGTGTACGAACGTCCGCACCGCTAAATTCGGGATTGCTGATTTTTTGGGAAGCCAGAATGACTTTGCCCAATTTCCCACTGTTTGCCAAATCAACACGATCAGCTGTTGCGCTCGATTGAATAGCACCCAAAACGGCGACGGCCACTTCAGGCTTACTCAAAAATCGCTCAATTGCTTTGGCTAAGTCTGCGCAAACATCGTCATAGCTCTTGTGACCTTCATCGGTCTCAATACCTGTTCCAGGAACAAGGATGGCTTGTGAGGTGGTACACATTTGCCCAGAGTACAAAGATAAAGTGAAGGCGAGATTACCCAGCATGGCTTTGTATGAGCTGGTTGAATCGACGACGATGTTGTTGACACCTGCCAATTCAGCATAAACCTGTGCCTGTTTGCTGTGATCAATCAACCATTGACCAAATACATTGCTACCGGTGAAATCGACCGATTTGACGGATTCATGTGTGGCCAGTTCTTGCGTTGTGCTGCGTTTGTCGGTCACGCACAGGGTGACTAAGTTGGGGTCAATGCCGTTTTCCGACAGAACTGCGCGAATGGTGCGGACGGTGATGGCCGCAGGCAAGATGGCATTGCTGTGGGGTTTGATGATGACAGCGTTGCCTGTAGACAATGCTGCAAACAGACCAGGATAGGTGTTCCAGGTGGGGAAGGTGCCGCAACCGACGACCAAACCTACACCGCGACCGACGATCTCGAAATGCTTTTTCATCACCAACGCAGGGTTTTTGCCTTGTGGTTTTTCCCAAGTGGTTTCTTTCGGGACGAAGCTTTGTTCGCGCCATGCGTAGGTCACCGCCTCAAGGCCGCGATCTTGAGCGTGTGGCGAGCCAGCTTGGAACGCCATCATCCAGCCTTGACCGGTTGTCATCATCACGGCGTGACCAAGTTCAAAACTTTGCTTGTTCAGGCGTTCTAGTATTTCTAAGCAAATGCCAGTGCGTCCTTCGGCTCCCATGGCTTGCCAGCCATCCATGGCGGATTGGCCCGCATGAATCAGTGCTTCGTGGTCACAGAGTGGGTATTTCACATCGAGTGCCACACCATAGGGCGATGTCTCTGCCCCTGTCCATCCGGTTTGAGCCGGTTGGTTCAATTCGAAATTCTTTCCTAGATGCGCTTCATAGGCCGCTTTGCCATCGGCGGCAGCTGTTTCGCCATAGACCTTGGGGCTTGGCATTTCGCTGTAAGGCGACCAGTAACCGCGGGTTGCGATGGCGTGAAGTGCACTATCCAAAGTGGCGCGGTGTTTTTCAAACAAAGGATGAGACATGAGAGAGGACTCCAAGAAAGAATGGATTGCGAATCGCACGCAGCGGTGCTGCTGCGGTGATTTTATGCGTTACAAAATATAAGCCTATTTGTGTAAAAATGTATCGCATTGAGGGTTAAAAAAAGATCAGGGTTTTCCCTCCTGATCCATCGTTCTAATTACATGCCGAGGTATGCGGCTCTGACTTGTTCATTTTGAATTAAGTCTTGTCCATTTCCAGTCAGCGTGATCTCGCCGGTTTCAAGCACATAGCCACGGTCGGATAGGGCTAAAGCCGCAAAAGCATTTTGTTCGGCAAGGATGATGGTCATGCCTTCGCGCTTGAGCGCTTTGATGACGTTGAATACCTCTTCCACAAGGAGGGGGGCTAAGCCCATGGATGGCTCATCCAGCAATAAAAGTTTAGGACGCCCCATCAAGGCGCGACCAATAGCGAGCATTTGCTGTTGACCGCCCGAAAGCGTTCCGGCAGGAAGCTTGCGCTTTTCCTTCAAGATGGGGAACATGGTGTAGACGCGCTCAAGATCTTGAGATAAGTGCTGTTTGAGTTGGGTGTAAGCACCGAGGTAGAGGTTGTCTTCGATCGACAAGGGGCCGAAGACTTGCCGACCCTCTGGGCTATGGCAAATTCCCAGTCGCATGCGTTGGTCAGAGCGAACTTTAGAGATGTCTTCGCCGTTAAACCAAATCTCACCCGCGCCCATGGGCTGTACGCCTGATAGTGAGCGCAAAAATGTGGTTTTACCTGCACCGTTTGCGCCCACGAGCGCGACGGTCTCGCCACGCCTCACTTCGAGGTTCAGACCCTTCAGTGCCTTGATGCGACCGTAACTACTCTCAAGACCGTTCACTTTTAAGAGGATGTCGCCTTTGATTGGCGTCGCTTGAGGATCTAGGGTGCCACTGCTGTGTCCTCCCAACCCAACGGATTCGGGGGCAAGACTTACGACGCGATGGTAGAGCTCACGAAAATCTGAACGGGCTTGCTCGCCGAAGACAGGATCTTTGTTGTCAGAGAAGGTGGTGTTGATTTCCTGCCAATCCGCTGCAGTTAAGATTTTTCGCGACAAAGGCATGGCCTCGACTTCTTCTTTTGTAATGTGCGTTTTTAAGCGTCGCGTGTAGTCACGCAATGCCGTTGTTAAGGCGGATTGCTCACCAACTTTGGCTTTGGCAAAGGCTTCCTTGATTTGATGCAAGTGCACTTTAGCTTGACGATGGTCATCTTCTAAGGCGTCAATCAGCGGGTGGGCCTCGGGTGACCGCAGTCGCATTAAGCGAAACAGGTGGTCATCTTCCTTCAGATGATGCGCATGATCTGCAAAATTTTCGATGTAGGAGAAAACGGATTCAAAAAATGCGGGGTCTACTTTCCCACCTTCATCGATCTCGTTTGCGACCTGTTCAAGTGTGACTGCGATGCGCCAAAAATTTTTGTGCTCGTCAGAAATGATGCGTAGTGCTTCCATATCTCTACCTCAGGCGTGCACGCCCAAATATGCTGCGATCACGTCGGGGTTCTTGCGAACTTCCGCGCCCGTACCTTCGGTCAGTTTTTTACCGTAGTCCAGAACCAAAATTCGATCTGACAGGTTCATCACCATCTTCATATCGTGTTCAACGAGCACAACGGTGATGCCTGCATCTGCTAGTTTTCGAACCAAACTATCAACCTCAATGGTTTCCTTTGGGTTCAAACCGGCAGCAGGTTCATCCAGAAAAATAACGCGTGGTTTCATCGCCAAAGCCCGTGCGATCTCTAAGCGCTTGAGTACGCCATAGGGCATTGAATCTGCGCGCGCGTCTATGTAGT
>CAIODK010000123.1 GCA_903856995.1 uncultured Burkholderiales bacterium | reverse complement strand
TGCGAGCGGCAGCAATAGCGGGGAGTTGGCTAGCACGTGGGCGTGACTTCTCGGCTTCCCAGTGGTAGACAGATTGAGCCGATACACCAATCAACTTGCCCATCTGTTCGGCGGATAAGTCGAACTTTTTGCGAAGTGTTGCAAACCCACCCGCACGAAATCGGAGAGCGGTTGTCGGCTCTTTCTCAACCTTGAGAGTCGGCTTGGGTTGAGACTTGCTGAGTTTCTTCAAGCTTGCTTCGAGTGCAGCGATGTGACGCTTCAAGGCAGCGATGTCCGAGCGGTGCTGTGAAGATACCTTTTTCAACTGAAGTGTTTCTGAGCGTGCTTCTTTTTTGGCGATACGCGCTATTTCAGATTTGAGTTGATTGGCAAAGGTGGTCATGTCAAGTCTCGAAGAGTTAATAGATTAATTTTAGACTGTGCACGGGTGCTGTGTCAGATCGATCTGCGCCGTAGAAAAATCTGCAACACCACTGAGTTGCATCGCACGGCGCAACTCATCGATCAAAATTTCAATGGCACGGTGTGCGCCTTGTTCACCACCCACGGATGCGCCCAACAGCGCCGCGCGGCCAATGCCCACAGCAGCGGCGCCGAGGGCTTTGGCAGTCAGCGCGTCTATGCCGCGTCGCACGCCAGAGTCCATGATCAAGGTTGCGCGTCCTTGCAATGCGGCGTGAATGGCGGGAACCGCATCAGCTGCGGCGATCGCACCGTCAAGCTGACGCCCGCCGTGGTTAGACACCCAGACGCCGTCGATGCCCATCTCTGCCATGCGTGATGCATCCGCAGGGTGCAGTACACCTTTGACCAGCAACTTGCCCTTCCATTGGTCGCGCAAGCGTGCCAAGTCAGACCACTGGTAGCTGGCGTTGAGGCTTTGACCTACGCGTGCGGCAATGGTTAAGCCTGCGCCTTCCTCGCCCATGAGGTCGCGCACGTTTTCAAACTCAGGCAGTCCGGCGCGCATCATTTGCCATGCCCAAGCAGGGTGGGTCAGGCCTTCCCAAAGGTGCTTGCCTTTAAAGCGCAGCGGGATAGAGATGCCGTTGCGCAGGTCGCGTTCGCGTTTACCGCCTACGGGTAAGTCGACGGTAACAACCAAGGCTTCATAGCCTGCCGCTTGCGCGCGCGCGACCAGCTTGTCGTTGACGCTGGGGTCTTTCAGAACATAGAGCTGAAACCACAAACGTCCTTGTACCGAACGCGCCATGCGCTCAATGCTGGTTGTTGACATGGTGGACAAGGTGTACGCAATGCCATGCGCGGTGGCTGCACGTGCAATGGCAATGTCGGCCTCGGGCCAGCCGAGTACGCAAGAACCCATGGGGCTGACCACAAAAGGAGCGGCCCAAGTTTTATCAAAAATGGGGGTGTCGAGGTTGGGGTTGGCTACATCGACCAAAACGCGTGGCACGATTCGGTGCCGGGTGAGCGCATGGCGGTTGTCTGTCAACGTGCGTTCGTCTTCGGCCCCGCCATCAATGAATTCAAACACCGAAGCGGGTAAGCGTCGCCGCGCAAGGTCACGCAGGTCGGCAATGGAGAGCGCGCGTTCGAGTCGGGTCATGGTGGTGGCAATGTGGTGCCATTTTGTTTGAGTGAGACGGCGAGTTCGCTCAATGCTCGGTAGGCTTGTGCAGCCACAGGGTTCCATTGCGCGACCACGGCCGCTTGTGCATTCACCACGGCCGTGTCGCCGCGAGCGGCCGGGCCAGTTAAGGCTTGTGCGGGGCCCAGGGTCAGCAGGTTGTCGACGGTGCTGTTGAGTAAGGCACGGTTCAAGGTTTGCACCATCTCGGGTGACACGCCAGCGCTGTGCCAAGCATCTTGCGCAATGCCTTGCAGCACGCCCGTGAAGTTGCTGCAGAACACGGCCGCTGCGTGATACAGCGCTTTGTGGTCGCTGTTGACATCAAAGCAAACGCCGGCAATGGCAGACAAGTGCGTGCGCAACCAGTCGACGGCTTCAGGGTCACCTTCGAGGGCGCAGGGGGTGCCGGCAAATTGGCGCACGCCTGTTTCAGGGGCCGCAAAGTTCAACACGGGGTGCACACTGGCGACTTGCCAACCTTTGGCATGCAAAGGCGCTAAGGCTTGAGCGCTTAAAAAACCACTGCAGTGAAAGGCGATGGCTGGCGGCGTATCAGGCGCCAAAGTGTCGGCCAACTGCTGAGCGACGCTGGCAATGTGCGAGTCTGGGACCGAGATCATCCACACCTCTGCTGCCCGCATGTCAGCCAAATGGGCCACAGGGGTGCCAGCGCCGAGAAAGCGGGCTGCTTGCTCGGCGTTGGCGAGGTTGCGGGAGTGAAGGTCTTGAAGTGTGACCAGATTTTTGTCAAACAGCAGCCGCGCGATGGTTTGTCCCACGCGGCCGCAGCCGATCACATTCAATTGCTGCATGCCTCAGTTCCGTTGCGTTTTAAGTTTTGCGTGTTGCCATGTAATTGTCGAACGGCATTTCGCAGAACTGCGACCACATCACTTGCTCGTCGCGGAACTTGGACCATGGCGTAAAGATTTTCTTGAACGCAGGACTCTTCTCAGACAACTCAGCGTACAACTCGGTGGCCGCTGTATTGCACTTGTTGAGCACCGGCGTCGGGAAGCGCCGCAGTTGCGCACCGCCAGCCACCAAACGGCGCAGAGCTTGTGGGTTGGTCACGTCGTACTTGGCCGTCGACCACTGGTTGGCCTCTGCTGCCGCCACGCGCAGGGCTGCTGCGTATTCAGGTGGCAACGCGGCCAATGCCTTGGGGTTGATGAACAGCGACAGGGTGGCCGAGCCCTCCCACCAACCGGGGTAGTAGTAGTACTTGGCTACTTTGTGCAAGCCTAAGTGCTCGTCGTCGGCGGGGCCGACAAACTCAGCGGCATCAATCACACCCTTTTCCAAGGCTTGGTACAAGTCGCCCGCAGCCAGTTGCTGGGGTACCACGCCGAGTTTGGACAAGACCATGCCCGCCAAACCACCGACGCGGAACTTCAAGCCTTTGAGGTCTTCGACCGTTTTAATTTCTTTGCGGTACCAGCCGGCCATTTGGGCGCCGGTATTGCCCACGGGCAAATGGCTCACGCCGTAGTTAGAGAAAAAATCGTTCATCAATTCTTGGCCGCCACCCAAATACATCCAGGCGTTTTGGCCACGTGCGTTCAAGCCAAAGGGCAGGGCGGTGGCAAAGCCGAAAGCAGGGTCTTTACCAATGTAGAAATAGCTAGCGCTGTGCCCCGCTTCAACGGAGCCACTTTGCACAGCATCAAACACTTGTAGCGCGGGCACCAGTTCACCCGCAGCGTGCATGCTGATTTTGAAACGGCCATCTGTGAGCTCAGCCACGCGTTTGCACATGTTGTCGACCGCACCGTAAATCGTGTCTAACGACTTGGGGTAGCTCGATGCCAAGCGCCAACGGATCTCGGGGCGGGTCGATTGCGCAATGGCGGGTGCTGCCAGCGTGGATGCAATGCCACCGGCAATGCCTGCACTTGTGACAAATTTTCTGCGTTGCATGTTGTCGTCTCCTTCTTCTGGGGGTTGATGCGATTGATTGGATGCGCGGCGAAATACTAACTTGATTACTTTTGGATTCAAGTCACCTAAAGCGCTCAATCTTGCCAAACCTCGGGTGCGATATTTGGCTTGCGAAGGTATTATCTTTTGACACGAGATTAACCCACTTGATGACACAAGGAGACAAGTTATGAAAATCAACGTCAATGGAACCGTTCGCACTGTCGACGCCGAACCGCAAATGCCCCTGCTGTGGGCGCTGCGAGAAGTGCTGGGACTGACGGGTACCAAATATGGCTGTGGTGTGGCGCAATGTGGTGCATGTACGGTGCACCTCAATGGCCAGCCCGCACGCTCGTGCTCTATTCCTGTCTCGGCCGTGGGTGAGATGAAGGTCACCACCATTGAAGGCTTGTCCAAAAATGCCACCCACGCCATACAAAAAGCTTGGGCCGAATTGGATGTTCCTCAATGTGGTTATTGCCAGTCGGGTCAGGTGATGGCCGCGGCGGCGTTGCTCGCGCGAACCCCTAAACCCACTGACGCCGACATTGACGAAGCCATGAGCAATATTTGTCGTTGCGGTACCTATCAGCGCATTCGTGATGCCATTCATGTGGCTGCTGGCCAAATGAAATTGGGCGACGTTTTGGCGTCCTATGAGTCGGTTGACATCAACGAACAAGCCTGAGGAGACACATCATGACGGACACCTCCACACTCAACACCTCACGCCGCCACTTCTTGGTGAGCTCTGCTGCCGTTGGCAGTGGCTTGGCTTTGGGCCTGAGCTTCGCCCCTGATGCCATGGCGCAAGCCGCGTACACCAAGCTGACCCCTAACGAAATCAACATCTGGGTTGTGGTTAAACCCGATGACACGGTAGTCATTCGCATTGCCCGTTCCGAAATGGGCCAGGGTACGCGCACGGGGTTGGCCCAACTGGTGGCTGAAGAGCTGGATTGCGATTGGTCCAAAGTCACCACAGAAATGCCGACCCCTGGCCAGAGCTTGGCGCGTAAGCGTGCCTGGGGCGACATGTCCACTGGCGGCAGTCGTGGCATTCGCACCTCGCACGATTACGTGCGACGAGGTGGTGCTGCGGCACGCACGATGCTCATGCAAGCTGCGGCCAACCGCTGGAATGTGCCAGTGGCTGAAGTGATGACCAAAGAAGGGGTCATCACGCATGCCATTTCTGGCCGAACCCTGAGTTACGGCAAAGTCGCTGACGACGCTGCCAAATTCACAGCCCCCGATCCGACCAAGATCACCCTGAAGAAACCAAGCCAATGGCGCATTGCCGGCAAGTCAATGCGGCGTTTGGATACGGCTGACAAAGTGGACGGTCGTAAAACCTTCAGCATCGACTTGCAGTTGCCCGGCATGCTCAATGCAGCGGTCATGCAAAGCCCCGTGTTTGGTGGCAAGTTGGTCAGCTACGACGAAAGCAAGATCGCCAAGATGCGCGGTGTCAAAGGCGTTGTCAAGATTAACGACAGCACATTGGCCGTGGTGGCAGACACCTTCTGGCGCGCGAAGACGGCGTTGGCTGAATTGCCCGTGGTATGGGACGACGGCGTGAATGGCGACAAATCCAGCGCGACCATCGATGCCATGTTGCGTGAAGGCCTCACGGCTACTGGCGATTTCTGGCAACGCAAAGAAGGCGATGCACCCGCCGCCATCGCACAAGCTGCCAAGAAAGTGGAAGCCACTTACACCAGCCCCTTCTTGGCTCACGCCACGATGGAGCCAATGAACTGCACGGTACGCATCACAGGTAACCGCGCCGAGGCTTGGGTACCTACGCAAAGTGCCGAAGGCTCACTCGCAGCGTTGGCTGAAGCCACAGGTTTTCCTTTGGCGCAATGCGATGTCTACAAGATGGACTTGGGTGGTGGCCTAGGCCGTCGTGGGGGCCATCAAGAGTATGTGGATCAAGCGGCACAGGTGGCCAAAAAGTTTCCGGGCAAACCCATCAAGCTGGTTTGGAGCCGTGAAGAAGACATGACCCACGACTTTTACCGTCCCATCTCGATGGCCAAGATGTCTGCCGGCATTGACGACAAGGGCAACATGACGGCGTTTCATGTGCGCGTGTCGGGTCAGTCTTTGAATGCGTTGTTGGCACCGATGGCCATCAAGAACAACAAAGACGTCCGCCAATTGCAAGGCTTTTGGGAAGAGGCAGGTGATGCACAACTGGGCTACACCTTCCCTAATTTGCTGACCGAATACGTGATGCGTAACACCCATGTGCCGGTCGGTCCGTGGCGAGGTGTGAACACCAACCAAAACGGCATCTACATGGAGTGTTTCCTTGAAGAGTGTGCGCGTGCAGCAGGCAAAGATTCGCTGGAGTTTCGCCGTGCGCTGATGAAGAACCACCCCAAGCATTTGGGTGTGCTCAACGCAGCGGCAGAAGCGGGCGATTGGGGTAAGCCGCTGCCTCCGGGTGTTTTCCGCGGCATCGCGCAATTCATGGGCTATGCCAGTTACTCGGCTGCGACGGCCGAGGTGTCGGTGTCGCCCAAGGGTGAGGTCAAGATTCACCGCATGGTGTTTGCGTTGAACTCGGGCCATGTGGTCAACCCCGCGCAAGTGCGAGCCCAGATTGAGGGCTCGGTGGTCATGGGCTTGTCGGGTGTCTTCTTGGGTGAGAACACGGTAGAGAAGGGGCGCATGAAAGAGCGCAACTTCGACACATACCCACTGATGCACCTGAAAGAAACCCCGAAGGTCGAAACTGTGTTGGTACCTACCGGTGACTTCTGGGGCGGCGTGGGCGAGCCGACCATTTGCGTTGTGGGCCCTGCCGTGCTCAACGCGATTTACGCCGCCACGGGCAAACCACAGCGCGACTTACCCCTGCGCAAGCATGGCTTGACCTTGGTGTAATCAGCGCCGGATCGATGGACCGTCTATTGGCATACCGTTGGCACGCACCTTGAGGTAGAGCTCTAGTTGCCGCAAGGGCTGACTTCCTGCTGATGGCAAGGTGGCTTGCACGCCCGAGTAGCAGGCGCGCAAACGGCGGTCTATCGAACCCATGTTTTGCCAATTCAAACGGTAGATTGGAAAACCAGATGGGTGGCCCGGGCTCACCACCTCGGCTCGAAGGTTTGCGCCTACCTTGCCATCGTGGCAATGGACACAGGCCAAGTTGAGCCGTCCTATGCGCGTGGCGTATAGCTGTGCGCCTTGTGCCAACTCGGCTTGCCATCGTTGCTTGCCTAGCGCATCAGTAGGGGGTTGCGGGTGAATGCTTTGGCCCTTGGCTACGCTGTGGAGCAGGGCACTGAGTGACAGTGTGTCGTTGTCTTCCAACCCTTTGGGTTGTTGTCCCACACGCTCACGACAGACATTGATTTGATCTTCTAGGTTGATCAAACGGGTGCTGTTGTTGCGTGTGATCAAGCGTGGGTGTTCAGCCGCCGATGTGCGCAAGGTCTCGGGTGACTGGTGGCAGCTTTGGCAGGTGTCGCGCCACAAAGCTTGGCCTTTTTCGACCCACAGTGTGATGGGGTTGACATCGGCGTCTTGCTGCATGGCCTGCAGTTGTGAAGATAAAAACTGGTTGCCGCTGATCGGGGTTTGCGCGTTCGACAGCATGGGCTGTCCTAGGCCTATGACCAAGCCCAGCATGCATCGCCATAAGCTGCGTGGGTGCATGGTGTTTATCGATAGAGCAAGGGGCGGCTCATTTGGCCGGTGCGACCTTGGTGGTCCGTCCAGCTCACCACCATGTCACCCGCTTGCGGCGGCAAGGTGAATGAGAAAAAGAACATCGGGTTGGCTGCCATGCCAGTGCCTAACTCTGCTTCAAAGATCAGTGCGTCACCCATGTGCACTTTGACGAATTGCAAAATATCTTTGGTTACTGGCGCGCCTGAACTGTCGTGTCGAAATCCTGTTTCCATGATGTGCCCTAGCAATAAACGCACTTCGACCTCAGCGTTGGGGCGCACAACCCCAGAGATGGAGAGGCGAACAGGAATGTCCAGTGTCTGTGCCATGTTGTTCAGGTCTCGTCAAAACAAGCCGTGGCGGTGACCACGGTGTGGGCGGGGCGACCTAGGCTGGTTCCGTTGTTGAGTTTTGCCAATACCCAGACTTCCTGAGTCATGGCGAGGCGAATGCGGGTGCTAAACGTCAAGCGAGTTTGGGCTTGCCCTAACTTGAACCGCAAGATGACACGGTTTGGGTTTTCGGGGGCGATGATTTCAAAACCAACCAGCTGTTGACCTGCAGGCGCTTGCAGCGTGAACTGCAGAGGGATGGCGTTGCTGTTGTCAGCCAACGCCGGCAGTGTGATGTCAATGCCTGTGGCTGCTAAGCCGCGGGAAAGTAGGTCAGCTTGAGAATTGGGGTCATTTGCAGACCATGCAAGTGACGAGCCAAGCAACCCTGCCGTACCTACGCTCAAGTGCGCGAGGCAGGAACGACGAGCCAACGATGTCTGGGGGTTCAACATGGTTGCGGACTTTAGCGCAAAGTAGCTAAGGCTGCTGTCACCTTGTTTATTTCCTCTAAGCTGAGCATCGGGCGGGGTGGGCTGGCGTGTGTCGTGCCTTCTAGGGTGCCAAAGGGCGGCATCAACGTGTTGGGGTTCATCTTGCGCGCATCCATCACCCATTGGCGCAGTTGCGCCAAGCTATAGCGGTTTGCCACGCCGTCGAGAGAGGGGCCAAAGTCACCTTGCTTGCCAGCGGCGCCGTCAATGCCTTGGGCATCACGCAACACGGTGACCTGATGACAGGTGACGCAATTGCCTTGCTGGCGGTTGGCCATGATGCGCAAGCCCAGTTCGGCGTCACTCAGTGTTTGCGCCGTGCCCGCGCTGGCCCACAGACTCAGCCCAAGTGCGATGACTGTTGCCCGAAAAATCATCCTAGATTCCAGTTGGCACTTTGGCGCGTGCCTGATGCAATTTTTTGTAGCTGTCGATCAGACGGTGGTGCCTGTCGATCCCTTCAAGTTTCATGCTCGTTGGTGTTAATCCGAAGAAACGCACGCTGCCATCCACTGAACCCATGACGGCGTCCATCCGGGCGTTGCCAAACATTCGACGGAAGTTGACCGCATAGTCTTCCTGTTCGAGGTCTTCATCGAGCAGAACTTCAAGCACCACGTTCAAGGCCTTGTAAAACAAGCCGCGCTCGACGGAGTTGTCGTTGTACTGAAGAAAGGCACCCACCAGTTCTTGCGCTTCGTTAAACTTCTTCAAAGCGAGATGAATCAATAATTTCAACTCGAGCACGGTCAGTTGACCCCACTCAGTGTTTTCATCGAATTCAATGCCGATCAACGTGGCAATGTCAGAGTACTCATCGAGCTCGCTGTTTTCCAAGCGTTCAAGCAGTTCGGACAAGCTGGCATCGTCTAAGCGATGCAAATTCAGAATGTCAGCGCGAAACAGCAAGGCCTTGTTGGTGTTGTCCCAGATCAAATCTTCTATGGGGTAAATCTCCGAATACCCAGGTACCAAAATCCGGCAGGCGATGGCGCCCAACTGGTCATACACCGCCGTGTAAACCTCTTTGCCCATGTCTTCGAGAATGCCAAACAAGGTTGCCGCTTCCTCGGCATTGGCGTTTTCACCTTGGCTTGAAAAATCCCATTCCACAAACTCGAAGTCTTCTTTTGCGCTGAAAAAGCGCCACGACACGATGCCGCTGGAATCGATGAAGTGCTCCACAAAGTTATTGGGCTCAGTGACCGCGTTGCTCTCGAACGTGGGCGGGGGCAAATCGTTCAGGCCTTCAAAACTGCGGCCTTGCAGCAATTCGGTGAGGCTGCGTTCCAACGCCACTTCAAAGCTTGGGTGTGCGCCGAACGACGCAAAGACACCGCCTGTGCGTGGGTTCATCAAGGTCACGCACATGACCGGGTAGGTGCCGCCCAGCGACGCGTCTTTCACCAGCACGGGGAAGCCTTGTTCTTCGAGGCCTTGAATGCCGGCCAAGATGCTGGGGTATTTGGCCAACACGGTGTTTGGCACATCAGGCAAACAGATTTCACCCTCCAAGATTTCACGCTTGACAGCCCGCTCAAAAATTTCGGACAGGCACTGCACCTGCGCTTCGACCAGCGTGTTGCCCGCACTCATGCCGTTGCTGACAAACAAGTTTTCAATCAGGTTCGACGGGAAGTACACCACCTCACCGTCTGAATGCCGCACATACGGTAGCGAACAGATGCCGCGCTCTGTATTGCCGGAGTTGGTGTCCACCAGATGCGAACCACATAACTCGCCATCGGGGTTGTAGATGTTGCGGCAGTATGTATCCAAGATTTCAGCTGGCAAGGCATCCTTGCGGCCGGGCTTGAACCAGCGTTCATTCGGGTAATGGACAAACGCAGCGTTGGCAATGTCTTCTCCCCAAAAAGAACCAGCGTAGAAATGGTTGTTATTTAGCCGCTCGATGTATTCGCCCAACGCCGAGGCCAACGCGCTTTCCTTGGTCGCGCCCTTGCCATTGGTAAAGCACATGGGCGAATGCGCGTCGCGGATATGCAAGGACCACACATTGGGGATGATGTTGCGCCACGAAGCAATTTCAATCTTGATACCCAAGCCCGCCAAAATGCCCGACATATTGGCGATGGTTTGCTCTAGCGGCAGATCCTTGCCCGCTATATAGGTGCTGGTGTCAGCGCTTGGCTTGAGCGTCAGCAAAGACTGCGCATCGGCATCCAAGCTATCTACTTCCTCGATGACAAACGTGGGCCCAGCTTGCACTACTTTTTTGACCGTGCAACGCTCAATCGAATTCAAAATCCCTCGACGGTCTACTTCTTGGATATCCGATGGCAACTCGACTTGGATCTTGAAGATCTGTTGGTAACGGTTTTCCGGATCAACGATGTTATTTTGCGAAAGACGGATGTTTTCGGTAGGAATATTGCGTGTGACGCAGTAGAGCTTGACAAAGTAGGCCGCACACAAAGCCGATGAGGCCAAAAAATAATCGAATGGACCAGGGGCCGAGCCATCTCCCTTGTAACGGATAGGCTGATCAGCGACTACCGTGAAGTCATCGAATTTGGCTTCAAGACGAAGCTTGTCAAGAAAATTGACTTTAATTTCCATGGGCGATATTTCAAATGAACGTTGATGGACTTACCACGGTGCAGTAGGCCGCTTGGGCGTGTGATTATCTCTTCATGTGGAATCTCTTGCTTAAGCTATGGGCCTAAGATGAGTAAAAACGGAACAGAAGTTCCCCGATACGGAGATCGCACATGTCTTTCATGCATCGCTGCCAACGTCACTGGCTTTTTGGTATGGCATTCTTAGGTTTGGTTCATGCGGCATCGGCTCAAAGTTTCCCCATTCGCCCCGTCACCTTGGTTGTTCCATTTGCGGCGGGCGGCGGCACCGACAGCATTGCGCGTGACATGGCCAAACTCATGTCAGAACGACTCGGCCAACCTGTGCTGGTTGAAAACCGTGGCGGTGCTGGGGGCGCCCTGGGCGCTGATTTCGTGGCCAAAGCTAAAGCGGATGGACACACCTTGTTGTTTGCCACCTCAACATTTGCCACCCATGCTGGGATGTCGCCCCGCCTGCCTTACGACCCGATCAAAGATTTCGCCCCTGTCGCCATGATCGGTCGAGGTCCCTTGCTGGTGGTGGGCTCTCGACAATTAGGTGCGCTGACGTTGGCGGAGCTAATCGCCATCGGTAAAGCCAAATCTGGCGGGCTGAACTATTGTTCGGCAGGTGAGGGAAGCATCAACCATTTGGCAGGCGAGTTGTTGAGTCAAAAAACAGGCTTGTCAATGACGCACGTGCCTTTCAAAGGCAGTGGTCCCGCGACGGTCGAGTTGCTCGCGGGTCGCGTGGACATGTTTGTTGCTACCGTGCCAACCATATGGATGCATGTGAAGGAAAGTAAATTACCTGTTCTCGCTGTCACAGGAGCCAAGCGTTCGCCCTTGTTTCCAGATGTGCCAACCATGGCTCAAGCGGGAGTTCCAGGGTTTGAGGTGACGACGTGGTGGGGCATCTTGGCGCCGTCACAAACACCCAGCGCTGTGGTGGATGCACTCAATCGCGTGATCAATGATGCGGCGGCATCCGAGCCCATTAGTGGGCGGTTGCAGCGTGAGGGGGCGGAGCCACTTCGCATGACATCGGCAGCATTTGCCAGAGAGTTAACGCAAGAGCTGAACTCTTGGAAAGCCATTGCGACCAGCGCGCATTTGCATTGAAGCCATCGCGGCTCGTTCTATTTGTCTTTTTCAAACCCAATCAGCTTGGCTGTCGAAAGAATTTGCTCTCTTTCTTTCTTCAAGCTCGTTGCAAATTCCGCGGGGGTACCAAACACGGGGTCGATGCCGCCCGAGATGATGCGGTCTTTTGTGGCTGGGTTGCGCCGTGCTTCTGTTGCTAGGCTTTGGTAAATCTTTTCAACTAACTCTGGATTCATCTTGGCAGGGCCAAACAAGCCGTACCAAGTGGTGATCGATGCGCCGGCGAAGCCCAGTTCGCTCACAGTCGGCACGTCGGGAAGCTGCGCAAATCGGTGAGGTGTGGTGACGGCAAGTGGAATCAATCGGCCCGACTTGATGTGTTGCAGAACAGCTGGCGGCGTGGAATAGCCCAACTGCACGCGACCCGCCAATAGATCGATCACTGCGGGGCCGCTACCTTTGTAGGGAATATGCGTCAACTTGATGCCCGCTTTGCTGGCGAACATCTCCATTGCAATGTGGGTCAAACCACCGCTTCCGCCAGACCCGTAATTCATTTCGTTC
>CAIODK010000122.1 GCA_903856995.1 uncultured Burkholderiales bacterium | reverse complement strand
CCGAGTAGAGAAACGCCGCGTTGTTCGCGTGGGCTCAAAGCTTGCCAGCGAGCGAGTGCTTGGGCGCGTAGATTTTTCATTTCGTGCCCTCCGCTTGCAACACCCAAGTGTCGTTGCCGTCTTGGTGCAGACGCAGGCCTTGGGCTTTGAGGCGTGCCGTGCCAGCGGCGTTGCCATCCAGCGTCACGCCTTGCACACGCAGCGCGTGGTTGCTGAAGTGAATTTGCTGTGGCGTTTGATCTGCAGGTAGCACGCCAGCCAAAACCGCAAGAAGTGGCTCAAAGTCGGTGCTAGAAGTAGCGCCAGATTTTTGTTGCAACGCATCCACTTCGCGCTGCATTTGCAGCGGTGCGTCGATGACCAAGGTCACAGACGGGAAGGTGGCTTTCAAAATGTTTTGCAGCGAGGCTTGTTGTGCCTGCAAGGCGCTGCCTTCGCGCCACGCCAAAGCATTGAGCCCCAGCACCTGCAGTGCGACGAGTGCCAGCGCGCCCCAGCGCACCGGCTTCCAGGCCGGCGCGTGCAGCAAGGCTTGCCAAGCCGCTTGCGCTTGGCGCTGCAGACGTTGTGCGCGGCCTTGCGCCCATTCGCCTTGTGCCAAATCCCAGTCTGATTGGCTGGCCTTGACCCACCTCTGCGCCGCGCTTTGCAGCATGGGCTGGCGTTGCAGCGTGCTTTGCACGCGGGCCACCATGGCGGGCTCGGCTTGAATTTGTAAATCGTCTTGGTTCAGTTCAGCGAAGGCGCGCCACTGTGCCGTGTTGGGCGGTAGCAGCGTCACGCCGTGTGCGTGGCTGAGTACGCTGCTTGAAAGGTCTGGCTCGCCCATGACGTGCAGCACGGGTGTGTCGCTGGGTGACAGCTCGGGCACGATGCGCTGGACCGTCAGGCCTGCTGCTTGGAGCGGGGCGAGCACCTCACGCAGCCATGGCTTGTCGCACACGGCCACCATTGTTTCGCCGCCGGTTCGGGCCAACTCTTCTGCGTCAGGCGCAAGCACGATGTGCAGGTGTTGCGGGTCGTCTAGCAAGCGGTCTTCGAGCAAGCCGTGCAGCACGCTTTGCAAGCGTGGGCCGTGGCTGGCAGGGGGCAGCTGCACGCGCAACCATGACAAGCGGCTGTGCGGCACGACTGCGACCACTTCACCTGCGTGGGTCGATAAGGTGGCCGCCGCGCCCGTGGCACTGCGCAGCACGTTGTGCCCATCCGAGTGCAAGTGGGCATAGCCCGCGTGAGCGGTGTTGGCCGTGTGGGGGAGTGCAATGATTAGCATGGAAAGATCATTGTAGAGAGCCAGACTCACGCCAAAGCACTTTCAAATCTTGGCCCTCGCGCAGCACCAAAGAGCGCTCTTGCAAGGTGGTTTGCGGCATGCGCAAGCGGCCCAACACTTCAAAGTATTTGGTGCTCACGCTGTGACTGCCTTCTAGGCTGACGGGGCGGCCTAAGGCTTTTTGGAAGGCTTCCACACTGGCCCAGTGCTGGCGCTCACGCTGTTGCACCAAGCGCTGCGCGTCGGAAAGGCTCAGGCTCGGCACACTGGCGTACAGCACTTGCACGCTGGCAGTGTTCAGGTTCACGGGTGTGCGATTGGGCAGCACCGTGACGTGGGGGCTGAGTGTTTGCAACGCCTGTGGCGACAGACCGAACCAGCTGAGCTGGCCCATGCGTTGAGGCATGAGGGGCGCGCTGGCATTTTGTTTTTGGGCGGCCAGCAGACCTTGGGTGAGCAGGTTGAGCTGCGCGGGCGGCACGCCCAGCACGTCAAACAAACGCTCAAACGCGATGACTGTTTTGGCATCGATCTGTTCGCCTTGCAGCAGGTCGGTCACGTTGAGGCGGCCTTGTAAATCGTTGATTTGGCCCGACAGCAGAACTTGCTGGGCCAGCTTGTCGTCGTCCACCGTGTTGCCCGTGCCATCAGGCAGCGCGGCCAAGAAGCTGGACAAACGTGCTTCTTGCAACGGCACGGCCCAAGGCTCGGCCAAATGGTCGGTGGGGGCGTTGGCGTCGCCCGCACGGACGTCTTCACGCAAGATGACACGCGCCCAATCGAGCGCGCCTGTGAGTAGCCAACGTGCTTGCGAGCGTTGCCGTTCGGCCCCTTCCATCTCGATCGTTTTCCACTGTTGCCACAACGCGCCTGCGGCAAACGTGGCCACCAATGCCACGGTCAGCATGGCGGCCAGCAGGGCTGCGCCGCGTTGTGGGTGTGTGAGGCGTGCAACGTACTTCATGACTTGGTGTTGCTGAAGTTGGGTCGCACCCAGTCAAGCGTGAGCCGACCGCGCGAGCCGGTGCTGGCGGGCAGGTCGATTTGCAGGCGGATCGCGTCTGGCAAAGCGCCTTGGCCGGCAGGGTTGGCTGCACGACCGCTTGCGTCGGTGTTGCCAGCGCTAGACAGCGGGTTGGTCCACGCATTACCGCGGAAGTAGGTGAGCTGCCACGCCTCGAGCGGCGTCAGCACGGTTTCAAATATCGCGTCATCGCTGCTGGGGTTTTGGCCCCAACGCTCCGCCTGCGTCCAGGCTTGTTGCATCGCGGCGCGTGTTTGCACAGGGGCGGATTGCCAGCGCAGCCATTGGTTGTTGCGTAAGGTCCAAGCGATCACCCACAGGCCTGCATCGCCGCCATCGGGACGCCATGCCGTGGCGCGACGTGCCAGGCGCAAGGTGCGGCCATCCCATTGCACCCCTGCGTCGGCGATGCCCGCGACGGGCTGCACGGCGTTGAGGTCGGATTGCCATTGGGCCAGCACGGTTTGCAGCACGGCGGTTTTGTCCACCTGCGCTTGCGTGATGTCGCGGCTGCGCATGAGGCTGTCGAGCCCACGCCAGCTCAGGCCCGCCAGCACCGCCATGAGGGTGATGGCGATGAGCAACTCAATCAGGGTGAAGCCGCGCTGGCGATGGGGTGTGCGTGACATCAGTAACGCCCCAGCACGGTGGTGATGTTGAGCACAGGCGTGGCGGCGTCAAACACTTGGGCATCCACGCGACGAAACGCGGGGTTGGGCGTGCCGCGCACAGTGAGCGCCACCTCGAAGTTGCGTTCAACCTGAGGGCAGGGCACACGCGAGTCGCCCACGCCCGGCAGTTGTTGCGAGAGGCGGAGTTGGTTGAGTGCGTTGTCCGCGCAAATTTGAGCCAACATCACATCGGCTTGGCGTTGCGCATTGCGGGTGAGCGCGCCACTGACTTTGAGCCCACTCATCAAGGCGACCGACACGATGGCCAACGCCACCAACACCTCAATCAGGGTGAAACCACCCGCGCGTTGTGCGTGCTGGCGCTTCACGGCATCACCTGAAAAGGACGCAAGCCGTCAGTGCCAATCGTCAGCTGTTTGACCCCTTGCGTCAGGGTGTTGGGTGATGAAACGCTGAGCGTGATACGCGCCGGTGTGAGGATGGGCTCGGGGCCCAGCACCACGACGTTGCTGGCCAAGGCCTGCGTGCCAGCCGCTAACCAAACTTCTGAGCGTGGCGCAACGCTGCTGGGCGAATTGGCTGCAGGGGTTTGCGCGGGCCGAATCACAAAGCCATCGGGTGTTGTTTGCCAAATCAGCGGGATGCCGCTGGTGCGCGACTGGCCGCGCGCTGCTTCGAGCACAGCGACCAAGCGCTGAGCTTCCCGCTCAAGCTGGGTTTGGCTGCTGTCGCGCAGTGACAGGCTCACGCCTGCCATGGCGAAACCGATGATTGCCAGCACCACCAATAGCTCTAACAGAGTGAGTCCACGCTGGCGCTGCATGCCCGGTTTGGCCGCGTGCTTTATTGCCAGCTGCCGATATCGGCGTTTTTACCTTCGCCGCCGGGTTGGCCGTCAGCGCCTAGCGACAGCACATCCACTTCGCCCTTTACGCCGGGGTTCATGTATTGGTAAGGGCGGCCCCATGGGTCGTTGGGCAGCTTGTCGATGTAGGGCTTCCAGTTCAGCGGTGTTGGGCCTGCGGTTGGTTTGAGCACCAAGGCGTTCAAGCCTTGCTCGGCGGTCGGGTAGTTTTGGTTGTCCAAGCGGTAGAGTTTGAGCGCTTGCATCAGGTTGCCCACGTCGGTCTTGGCGGCTGTCACGCGGGCGTCGTCGGCGCGGTTGAGTACGTTGGGAATGACCAAGGCGGCGAGCACGCCGATGATGGCCAGGACGACCATCAACTCAATCAGCGTGAAGCCGCGTTGGCGTTTGGTTTTTGCGTTGGCATGGGTGTGTTGTGTGTTCATGGTTGTGCAATCAAAGGTTCTCAATCAAGGATGAATCATAATCCGCGCATGCTCGTTCATCGCACCTCATTTAGCTCTCTGTTCAACACGTCCTCGCGCTTGGTATTGCCAGCGGCTGCGCTGTTGGTGTGGGCTGCTGTGGCGTTCAGCGCAGTCAGCTGGGGCTTGCGTTGGTCTGCCACGGACGAGAGCCCGAGCAACGCCACCCTCGCGGCGCAAGTGGTGCCTGAGGTCGATGCCAATGCAGCCGCCCGCAGCTTGGGGGCTGCGCCTGTGCAAGCGGCAGCGGCACCGAGTTTGTCCAGTCGTTTTCAGCTACAAGGTGTGATGGCAGGCGGCCCCGATGCGGGCGCTGCCCTGATCGCTGTGGACGGCAAACCGGCCAAGCCCTACCGAGTGGGCGCATGGGTCGCAGAGGGCTTGATGTTGCAATCGGCCCAAGGCCGCCGCATCAGCCTAGGCGCGGCAATCGATGGCCCGCAAGCCTTGGTGCTAGAGCTGCCGGCTAAGAAATAACTTAGCGCTGCAAAAACAAGCGATACGCAGGGTTCTGGGTTTCTTCCACGTAGGGGTAGCCCAGTGCGTCCAAGAACGCGGCGAACGCTTTGTTGTCTGCCTTCGGGACTTGTAACCCCATCAAAATGCGACCGTAGTCCGCGCCTTGGTTACGGTAGTGAAACAGGCTGATGTTCCAGCCAGGGCGCATGGCCAGCAAGAACCGCATCAACGCACCTGGACGCTCGGGGAACTCAAAGCGCAAGATGCGCTCCTCTTGGGCCAGTGTCGAATGCCCACCCACCATGTGGCGCAGGTGCTCTTTGGCCAGTTCGTCGTGCGTGAGGTCAATCGCGTCAAAACCATTCTTGGTGAAGTGCGTCGCCATCTTGCCGCTCTCGCCTTTGACGCCGGTGGTCAAACCCACGAAGACGTGGGCCTTGGCTTGGTCGCTCATGCGGTAGTTGAACTCCGTCACGTTGCGCGGTGTTTTGCTGCCGCCAAAGCTGGGCAGTTTGCCAATCAGCTCACAGAAGCGGCGCAAGCTGCCGGGCTGCTCGGGGATGGTCACGGCAAACAAGGCTTCACGCTCCTCGCCCACCTCGGCACGCTCGGCCACGAAGCGCAAGCGGTCGAAGTTCATGTTCGCGCCGCACAAAATGGCGGCATAGGTTTCGCCCTTGGTTTTGTGTTCGGCCACATATTGTTTGATGGCGGCCACAGCCAAAGCCCCTGCGGGCTCGACGATGCTGCGGGTGTCCACAAACACATCTTTGATGGCGGCGCACACCGCGTCGGTGTTGACTGTGATGTAGCTGTCCACCAAGTTCTTGGCCACGCGGAAGGTCTCTTCGCCCACCAGCTTCACGGCTGTGCCGTCTGAGAACAAACCCACGTCATTCAGCGTGACGCGCTTGCCCTTGGCCACCGACTGCATCATGGCCGACGAATCGTCCATTTGCACGCCAATCACTTTGATCTCAGGGCGCACCGCCTTGATGTAGTTGGCCACGCCCGCGATCAAACCGCCACCGCCAATCGCCACAAACACGGCATCCAACGGCCCTTGGTGTTGGCGCAGCATTTCCATGGCAATCGTGCCTTGGCCAGCGATGACATCGGGGTCATCGAACGGATGCACAAAGGTCATGCCGTTTTTCTTCTCCAGCGTGAGCGCGTGTGTGTAAGCGTCCGAGTAGCTCTCGCCCACCAACACCACCTCGCCGCCCAAGGCCTTGACCGCCTCCACCTTCATGCCAGGTGTGGTGGTCGGCATCACGATCACAGCCTTGGTACCCAAGCGCTTCGCGCCCAGCGCCACACCTTGCGCGTGGTTACCCGCAGAGGCGCAAATGACCCCCTTCTTGAGCTGCTCGGGCGTGAGGTGCGCCATCTTGTTGTAAGCGCCGCGCAGCTTGAAGCTGTGCACGGGTTGCTGGTCTTCGCGCTTCAAAAGCACGGTGTTGTGCAGCCGGCGACTGAGGTTTTTGGCCACCTCCAGCGCAGATTCATTCGCCACGTCATAGACGCGGGCGGTCAAGATTTTTTTCAGATAGTCGGCGGGCTGCAGCGCGCGCGCCTTGGGGGTGCGGGTAGACATGGGGTGATTGTCTCTTAAGCCGTGGGTACTCAATCTCTGAGTTGGTCGAACTGTTTCGAAGCAGGCTTTGCCTCAAAGTGATGCCAACAAACCATTGATTGAAATATTGCACGCATGCTATAAAATATGGAATACAAAATTCAGTTCTTCGCGGCTTCAGTGCAAATGGGCATTGAAAAATGGCCTGTCGGGGTCTATGCCAGTTTTGTCCGTATTTCTGAGCAAATGCTGATCAGCGGGCCCAATTTAGGCATGCCATACACCAAGGCAATGGGGGATGGTTTGTTTGAGATTCGCGCACGTGGTCCAGAAGGAATAGGTCGGGCGTTTTTCTGTTGTATGAAGGGTCGGCGCGTGGTCATCTTGCATGGCTTTGTAAAAAAGAGCCAAGCAACGCCGATGAAAGAGCTTCGGTTGGCGAAACAACGAATGAAAGAGGTGTTGCATGACTAATGCAAAGCTAGAAAAGTTCAAGCCTGTTGCTTTTAATCCAAAGAAAGCGGCGGCACAAAAGCGTGCGGCTGACCCTGTGTTCCAAAAGGCCTACGACGCTTTAGAGGATGAATTTGCTGCGCTGGCAGAGCTACTCAAGGCGCGTAAAGAAGCAGGCCTAACGCAAGCAGACGTGGCCCAGCGCATGGGCGTGAGCCAGCCTGTGTTGGCGCGCATTGAATCCAGTTTGGGTAGTCGCAAC
Source organism: uncultured Burkholderiales bacterium (assembly GCA_903856995.1). Classification (GTDB taxonomy): domain Bacteria; phylum Pseudomonadota; class Gammaproteobacteria; order Burkholderiales; family Burkholderiaceae_C; genus Limnohabitans. The sequence goes on along the minus strand of CAIODK010000122.1, from coordinate 4,028 downwards.
CATGCACCTTCGTTGAGTACCTTACGCCGCTACGCGCAGGCTTGCGGAAAACGCTTGGTCATCAGCATGGTGTGATGAAGAGACGAAAAAAAGCCCCGAGTTTTGCAACTCGGGGCTGAATCCACTTTTGAGGGTGGAGGAGACAAGCCTCTAGTGTATGCAGTTTTTGTTGCAGCGCAACATTTGAATGACAATCAAGTCCTGATTTTTTGGAGAACAACATGGAATGCACCGTCAGCTGGACCGGAAACTCTGGCACCCGTTCAGGCATGGGCTTTATTGCAGAAACCGGCAGCGGCCACGTGGTGGCCATGGACGGCGCACCCGATGCGGCCAAGCCCGAAAACGGCGGCCAAAACTTGGCCCCTCGCCCCATGGAGCTGTTGTTGGCAGGCACAGGCGGCTGCACGGCGTATGACGTGGTGCTCATCTTGAAGCGTGGCCGCCACAACGTGCAAGGCTGCAGCGTGAAGATCACCAGCGAGCGCGCCACCGAAGACCCCAAGGTGTTCACCCACATCAATATGCACTTCACCGTCACCGGCAAGGGCGTGCCAGCCCTCGCCGTGGAACGCGCCATTGCCATGAGCCACGACAAATACTGCTCGGCCAGCATCATGTTGGGTAAAACGGCTGAGATCACCACCAGCTTTGAGCTGGTCGAAGCTTAAGAGGCTAGGCTCGACGGGTTTAAACCCGATGCGCCACGGTGGTCATCACCTTGGCCGCCAGCTTCATCAGGGCTTTGATGGGGGCGGGTAGCTCGGCTGCGCCTGCGGCTTGCGCTTCTTTGGCGTGTTGCGCTTCGTCCGTCTTCATTTGCGCCACGATGGCACGGCTTGGGCCGTCGTTGGCAGGTAGCAGCCCAAGGTGACTCTCTAAATGCGCTTCGACTTGTCGCTCGGTCTCCACCACAAAGCCTAGGCTCACGCGGTCACCGCCAAGTTTGGCCGCAGCGTAGCCAATGCCAAACGCACCGGCGTACCAAAGTGGGTTGAGCAAGCTGGTGCGACCGCCCAGCGCCTGCAAGCGCTGCTCGACCCAAGCCAAGTGGTCGGTCTCTTCGGCACAGGCCGCGCTCAGGTGCTGGCGCAACGCGCTGTTCTTTGTGGCCAAAGCTTGGGCTGTGTACAGCGCTTGCGCGCACACCTCGCCCACGTGGTTCACACGCATCAACGCGGCGGCTGCGCGTTTTTCAGCATCGGTTAGTGGGGCAGGCGTGGGCACCTCGGCAGCCCACATCGGCGTGGGTCGGTTGGCGTGGTGGCGGGCAAACACGGTGCGCAAAGCGCTGTCAGCGGCGGTGAGTAGGGCGTCCATCTTGTTAATGTTGAATTGGATGTTCGGTGATGAATTGGCGTAACGCAGCATTGACGCGTGTTTGCCAGCCTTTGCCTGTGGATTTGAACGCGTCTAGTAGGTCGGCGTCTAAGCGAATTGCGGTAAAAACTTTGGGTGCTTCTGTCCGTGGCCTGCCACGTGGGCGTTTTTCAGCCAAGAGTGCGGCATAAATTTCAGGATGTAGCGCTTTGCTGGCAGGTTGTGCCTGTAGAAACCAATCATCATCGAGCTCGCGAGCATTCGTGTCTTTTGCAATACCTGCATGAATGGCTGCATCCTCGGCCTTAGTAGGTGTTTTGATCAAGTGTCCGGATTTAGTTTTCGTTTGCATAGCGCGCTATCTCCCGTAAATTGGCTTTGCGTAGGCTAATGACCCTCAGCTTTGCTTCTCTGTGACAAAACACAAGTACATAAAGACGGTCTTCGATTAAACCGATTGCCTCGAAGCGGCGCTCGGCATAGGTCTTGCGTTTGTCTTCTCTCACTTGAGCGCTTTCCCACTCAAAACCAAGCGCATCCAGCATCGGAACGTCATGTTTCTCTACGTTAGCGTCGTTTTTTCGCGGATCAAACTCGTAGATCATGAAGATGATTTATTGTATAAACAAAAATAAATAATGCAAGATGAGTCGAAATATCCCTTAAACAAGCAGCTAAAAAACAACCGCTAAGCTCAATGCTTGCGAGTTCAAACCACCCAAAGCGCTGTCGGCGGCGGTGAGTAGGGCGTCCATCTTATGCCGCCATCCCTAGGCGTTCAATCGCAGGCCGCTTGATCTTGCTGGCCATGTGTAAATCGTACTGAAGCTGCATGCCCGCCCACATCTCTGGACTTGTGCCAAAAGCACTACCAAGCCGGTAAGCCATATCAGCCGATACGCCTGAGCTACCAGAAATAACCCGCGAGAGTGTCACGCGATTAACGCCGAGCTTGGCCGCCGCTTCTGTCACCGTGACGTTGCCCAGATATTCCCGAAGGACCTCCCCTGGGTGGGGCGGGTTGTGCATTCTCGTCATATAAACCTCAGTGGTAATCCATGTAATCCACCAGCACAGCGTCTATCCCATCGAACGTGAACACCATGCGCCAATTGCCATTCACAGTGACTGCCCAATGCCCTTTCAGTTCACCCTTCAAAGGATGCAAGGACCACGATGGTGCGGACAGGTCTGCTGCACTGGTTGCCTGATCAAGAGCTGCCAACTGAAGGCGAAGTTTGGCGACATGCGTCGCTTGAATGCCAGATTTGCTACCGGTTTCAAAAAACCTTTGCAAACCTTTGTGACGAAAGCTTTTAATCATTCTTGTTCATTGTAGTGTGTAGCGCATCGCGTTACACGCCTTGAATCCAATTTGGTTTGGTTGACGCATCCATGCCTCCAAGCTCAATGCATGCGAGTTCAAACCGCCCAAATCGCTGTCAGCGGCGGTGAGTAGGGCGTCCATCTATTGTTCCAGTGATGTTGATGTGGCTGTTTGTGCAACGCGAAGCACCCCAAATTCAATGCGACGGGGTTGAAGAGCCCACAAGTCATGCGCCGCTTGATGCGCTAACCAACTTTCTGCACTCTTGCCAAAAGCTAGCTCTAAGCGAACGGCCATTTCAGGCGTAACCGTAGAACGGGCATTGACAATTTCGCTGAGCGTTTTTCGGGACACTTTCAGTAAAGTGGCCGTTTGCGTGACAGACATTTTTAAAGGCTTCAGCCACATTTCTCGCAGCAATATGCCTGGGTGGGGTGGGTTGTGCATCAACATCGTGAGTGTCCTTTGTTAGTGGTAATCCAAGTAGTCGACTACATAGGCATTGCCATCTTCAAACTTAAAAATCATTCGCCAATTCGCTTGGACTGTGACAGACCAGAAACTGCTTTTCTGACCTTTAAGTTGATGCAATCTCAGGCCAGGTGCATTCATGTCATCCATGCGTTGAGCTTGGTCTAGCAACGCCAATATGAAATTCAGTCGAACTTCATGCATTGGCTGGATGCCAACTTTGCTGCCGGTTGTGAAAAACAGCGCCAAACCTTTGTGCGAAAACGACTTAATCATACTTTGTTTGTAACCCTTGACTTCTCATTATTGGTGTTTTATCTCAAACCACCACTGTCTTGCAAAGAAGTCTCAGCAATGAAAGCCCCACTCAGAAACCCAACAAGCTCAAATCGCCAAAAGTGGCATCAAACAAGGGTTTGCGAGGGGGTGGCATCCACTTTGTTGCATAGACGCAACGAAAAAGGGCTTTTTTTGACCTTTGTCACAGACCTTTGTAGATGCGTCTGGTTCAATAGCGACAACTTCCCGAAAACGGAGGTTGGCTCTGGGAAACCTCAGCCTCTATTCAACCTTGGAGAACTTTGAAATGAAAAAAACCCTCGTTGCACTAGCTGCACTCGCCGCCTTTGGCGCACAAGCACAATCAAGCGTTACTTTGTACGGCACATTGGACGTTGGCTACGGCTCTTTCTCGTCACAAATCGATGGCATTGCCAGTTCAAAAGTGACCCAAAAGGGCGCGATGAACAACAGCTTTGACTCAAGCCGTTTTGGCTTCACAGCTTCGGAAGACCTCGGCGGCGGTGCCAAGGCCGGTTTGCAAATCGAATCTTGGATCGGTAGCTTGCCACGTAACAACTTCGGTTACGCCGCAGCTTCGACGGGTGTGAAAACAAGTTACGCACTTGCT
>CAIODK010000121.1 GCA_903856995.1 uncultured Burkholderiales bacterium | reverse complement strand
CAACGCTTGGCACGGATGGCGGCATGAAAAAAACCGGCCTTGTGGTGGCCAGCCACGGACGTCACTGCGTGGTGGAAACACCCGACGGCGAGCGTCGTATTTGCCATCCACGCGGCAAGAAAAGCCAAGTCGTGGTGGGCGATCGTGTGCAATGGCTGGCCAGTTCAGACGAGGGCACGATCGAAAAAGTAGAGCCGCGTCTCAACTTGTTTTATCGACAAGATGAGATACGTACCAAATCCTTCGCTGCCAACTTAGACCAAGTGCTCATCTTGCTCGCAGCTGAGCCTGAATTCTCTGAAATGCAGCTCACGCGGGCCTTGATTGCCGCAGAAGCAGAGCACATCAAGCCCATCATCGTGCTCAACAAACGAGATCTGACCGAGCTACATGCGCGAGCCTTTGCCCGCCTTGAACCGTACGTGAAGATGGGCTACACCGTGCTGCAAGGTGCATTTAAAACAGGTGATTTGGGTGACCTGCCGGAGCGCTTGAAACACAAAACCACCTTGGTGCTGGGCCCCTCGGGCACAGGCAAAAGCACGCTCATCAACGCGTTGGTACCAAACGCCAATGTGGCAACCGCTGAAATTTCTCAAGCCTTGAACTCGGGCAAACACACGACCACGTCGACCACTTGGCATTGGGTTGATGCGGAGCGCACGACGGGGTTGATTGATTCACCGGGTTTTCAAGAGTTTGGTGTTCATCACATCGATGCCATGCAACTCGCGGCCTACATGCCCGACTTCAAGCCGCATGTGGCGACCTGTAAGTTTTACAACTGCTCCCACCTGCACGAGCCTTCATGCGGGGTGCAAGACGCGGTCAATGCCGGGGCCATCAGCCCTTCGCGCTACAAACTCTACGGTATGTTGTTTGCCGAGCTCACACAACCTGTGAACTACTGAACGGGCGGGGTTAGCCCAACAAGCGGGCTAAGGTCAGCAAGGCCAAGAGCACCATCCACAGCACCACGCTGCGCCACACCAAACCCACAACACTGGATAGGTGGGCCAGCTCAGGGGTACGTCCAGGGGTGCTCTCGCTGTCACGCACATCATCTGCTGTATCAGCACGCAAGGCCTCGCCGCCCAAACGCACATTCAAGGCGCCCGCCGTGGCGGATAGGACCACGCCATCGTTGTCATCTGGAAAACGTTGCGCATGGTTACGCCAACAGTCAATGGCCTCTTCAAAGTTGCCAACCACGGCAAAGGCCACCGCCGTTAAGCGTGCGGGCAACCAATCGACGCGATGCCATGCATGGCGCGCGGCATCCTGCAAGGTGTCACTGACCCAGCCTTTGCTGGTTTTGGGTGAGGCTTGCCAAGCCAACGACACCATCTGGCTCATGCGATACACCACAGCACCTGCGGGGCCAAAGCCCAAGGCCGCCAGAATCGAAAACCATGTCAAGACGCCAAAGACATGGTGATGTGCGGATAGCACCGAGTGCTCAATCACATGGCGCAGTAACTCGCTGCGCGGCAAGCTACCTACTTCTACATGCTGCCACTCAGCTAAGAGTTCACGGGCCAAGCGTTCATCGCCCACATCCAAGGCATCGCGGATGTCAGTGAAATGATGGCTGAATTGCCGAAAACCCAAGGTGGCGTACAGCACGCAAATGCTCCAAATCATTGCGATCGGCCAACCAAACAACGCTATCAACGTCCAATGCACAACCGTGGCAATGACCGCAGGAACACCAACCGCCAAACACCACGTGGTCCAAGCCAAACGTGGGTGACCTGCATCCAAGGTCTGACTGATCCACGACACCCATGCACGTACGGTGCGGTGCACCCAATTGCCACGCATCAAGGGGCGCGCTTGTTCAATCAACAGGGCAAGGAGCAGGGATAGGAAACTCATCTTCGAATGATAGCTGTCTGTTCTGTCGATTTAACGATTTCAGGCCTTCAAGAAGCGGTAAAAGTTACGCAGCATGCCTGCTGTAGCGCCCCAAACAAAGCGCAACTGATCGCCGTCTTGATAAGGCATGGACAACCATTCGCGGGTGACGCCCTCATGCACATAGCGATGCCAGCGGTGATTGGCTGGGTTCATCAAAAAAACCAAAGGCACCTCAAACGCATCAGACACCTCTTGGGAGTTGAGTTGCAGCGTCATGTCAGGCGAGATCAAGGCCACCACCGGTGTCACATAAAACGCAGAGCCCGTCACGTACTCAGGCAACGTACCAAGCACTTGCACATTCTGGGCGCCCAAACCCACTTCTTCATGCGCCTCCCGTAGCGCCGTGGCAACGGCATCCGCATCCCCCTCATCGCACTTACCGCCAGCGAAGGCAATTTGCCCCGCATGCGTGGACATGTGCGAAGGTCGCTGGGTCAATAGCACCGTGGGCTGGTCACGCATGACCACCCCGATCAGCACAGCAGCTTGCGCAGGCGTGCGGTCCAAAAATTTACGTTCGCGCACCAACTCAGGCTGCCAAACGGGTGGCTTGGCAAACCGCGCTTGCAAAGACTTAGGCGTCAAGTGATGCGCAGGCACCGCCGCCAAGTGCGTGTCCACCTGGAACACCGGCACGTGCTGGGGGTCAAATATGGGAAGTTGGGCCATAGAAAAAGCCACCGCAAGTTTTCACCTGGGGTGGCTTGTAAGTTGATAGATATCGACTTACTTAGCGGCTGCTGCTGCTTTGAGAGCTGCAGCCGACTTGCTGACCAATTTTTCTTTGATACGTGCCGACTTGCCGCTACGGTCGCGCAAGTAGTACAACTTGGCACGACGCACATCACCACGACGCTTGACTTCGATAGAAGCGATCAATGGGCTGTAAGTTTGGAACGTACGCTCCACGCCTTCGCCGCTAGAGATCTTGCGCACGGTGAAGCCGCTGTTGAGGCCACGGTTACGCTTAGCGATCACCACACCTTCATAAGCCTGCACACGCTTGCGTGTACCTTCAACCACGTTGACGCTCACAATGACTGTGTCGCCAGGTGCGAATTCTGGAATTACCTTACCAAGGCGAACGATTTCTTCTGCCTCGAGAGTTTGGATTAAGTTCATGTTTTCCTCTAAAAGATCTTGATCGCGCTACACAAAAGGCTTCGGGACACAATGCCCAAAGCGGCCGACCAGAGGATCGAAAAGCCCACCATTATAGCGAGTTTTTGGCCTTCAAAACAGCTTCATCTTGCGGGGTCAGTTTGGCAGCGACACGGGCTGCCTCAATCAGCTCAGGCCGGAGGCGGGCTGTGAGCAACAAACGCTGGTTACGGCGCCACCGCTCAATGTTGACATGATGGCCCGACATCAGCTCGGCCGGCACGCCCTGCCCAGCCCATTGTTCGGGGCGGGTGTAGTGTGGGCAATCCAACAAGCCGTCGAGGGCGGGGTTAAAGCTGTCGAGCTGATGGCTGCCCTCGTCATTCAAAACGCCTGGCTGCAAACGCGCCACGGCATCGAGCAGGGCCATCGCCGCCAATTCGCCGCCAGAAAGCACGAAATCGCCCAAACTGATTTGCAGATCAACCTGCGTGTCAATGAACCGCTGGTCAATGCCCTCATAACGTCCGCACAGCAACACAGCACCTTGGCTGTCAGACCACTTTTGCACAGCGGCATGCCGCAACGTCTCGCCAATCGGCGAAAACAACACCAAAGGCGCCACCTCACGGCCTTGCCCACGATCAGCACGAATCGCAGTCAAGCAAGCCATCAGGGGCTCAGCCATCATGACCATGCCAGGGCCGCCGCCAAAAGGACGGTCATCCACTCGGCGGTAGTTACCTTCGGCGTAATCACGGGGGTTCCACAGGCGCACAGCCACTAGGTTTGGCTCATAGGCACGACGGGTCACGCCGTTTTTGAGAAACGCCTCAAACAGCTCAGGAAACAGGGTGATGATGTCAAAACGCACGGCAGGGCCTCGGGCGGGCGTTTTAGTAATCGGGCTGCCAGTCGGCCGTGATGCGACGGCCGACCAAGTCGACCGTGTCGATATAAGCAGACACAAACGGAATCATGCGCTCTTTGGCCACGCCATCTTCCTCGTAAGCAAGCACCAACACAGTTTGGGGCCCGCTCTGAAGCAGCTCACGTACTTGACCCAAAGCGACGGCTTCACGGTTGACCACATCGAGGCCGATCAAGTCGACCCAGTAGTACTCGTCCGTTGCAGGGGTTGGAAAGCTCGCGCGCGACACAAAAATGCGGGCGCCTTTGAGTAGTTCTGCGGTGTTGCGGTCAGGCACCTGTTGGGCCGTGGCCACCACAGAATCAGAATGTTCTTTGGCTTCGGTAATATTTAGAAGCACGGTACCAACAAACGTCTTGGCACCTCGTTCGGCCGGTTGTAAAAACCAACGCTTGGAAGAAAAAAGCGCCTCCGGAGAAGCGCTATGGGGCAAGACCTTGAACCAGCCTTTGATGCCCCAAGCCACTGCAATGCGCCCGACTTCGATAGCGTCTGCAGGAAGTTCTGCAGACTCAAGGTCCAGCATCATTGCATTGCCTTTGTTCAATTAAGCAGCCACTTTTACAGCGGCCTGCTTGATCAAACGGATCACAGTTGGCGAGCATTGCGCACCAACGCTGGTCCAGTGAGTCAAACGATCTTGCGCAACGCGCAAGACTTCTGCTTGACCTTTGGCGATTGGGTTGTAAAAACCAATGCGCTCGATGAAGCGACCGTCGCGACGATCGCGCTTGTCGGCAACAACAATGTTAAAAAACGGACGGGCTTTTGAACCGCCGCGTGAAAGTCGGATGACGACCATAATGAATCCTTCGGGTGGGTGGGTGTTTTCAACGTTTGAGACACGCGCTAAAGCCACCCGGCCTGCGACACGCTGAAAAGCCTGTCATTATAGCGTCCTACACTCGACTTATGAAAAATAAAACCATTGCCGCCTGGCTGACCTTCTTGGGCGGCCCTTTGGGGCTTCACCGTTTTTACCTGTTTGGCCCCTGGGACACCCTAGGTTGGCTGCTACCAATCCCAACTGCCTTGGGCATTTATGGCGTGGAACGGATCCAGCAATACGGCTTAGATGACGTGGCCAGCTGGTGGCTGATCCCCGTCGCAGGCTTCACCTTTTCGGCTTGCGCGTTGAATGCCATCGTCTATGGCCTGATGACGCCTGAAGCTTGGAACGCCCGCTTCAATGGTGCCGAAAACAACGACGCACCGGCTGGTCAAACCAATTGGTTCACCATCGGTGCGATTGCGTTGGCCTTGTTGATCGGCGCCACGGTGCTCATGTCAAGCATCGTGTTCAGCTTTCAGCGCTACTTCGAATACCAAATCGAAGAAGCGAGAAAACTGTCGGAGTGATTAAAACAGCTGCAAGCTGATCCAATAAGCCACGGCGGCCACAAAGGCGCTGGCTGGGATGGTCAAAATCCAAGCCCAGACGATGCCGCCAGCAACACCCCAGCGAACCGCACTGGCGCGTTGCGTAGAACCCACGCCCACAATAGCGCCCGTGATGGTGTGTGTGGTGGACACAGGAATACCCAAGGCTGTCGCCAAGAACAACGTGATAGCCCCACCCGTCTCGGCGCAGAAACCGCCTACGGGCTTGAGCTTGGTGATCCT